>NZ_JBEYFP010001137.1:0-1613 GCF_040634455.1 Kitasatospora sp. NPDC007106 | reverse complement strand
GCCCGGCCCGCCCGGGCCGCCTTCCCCGGCCCGCGGCACGCCGCCGCCCGGCCCCGGCGCGGCGGCTTCGTCGCCCGCGCCTTCGGCGTCACCGCGGTGCTCAGCGCCGCCGGGTCCGGTCTCGGCCTGCTCCGCGACCTGCTGCTCGCCCGGTACTTCGGCGCCACCCGGGGCACCGACGCCTTCCTCGTCGCCTGGACGGTGCCGGAGACCGCCGCGCCGCTGCTGATCGAGGACGCGATGGCCTTCCTGATGGTCCCGGCGTTCAGCCTGGCCCTGGTGCTGCGCGAGGAACGCCCGCACGGCCCGGACCCGGTACGGCAGTTGGTGCGCGCCACGCTGCCCTGGCTGCTGCTCGCGCTGTGCACCCTCACCCTCGCCGCGGCGGTCGGCGCCGGCCCGCTGGTGGGCCTGCTCGCCCCCGGCCTGGCCGACCCGGCACTCGCCGTCACCTGCACCCGGATCACCGCCCTGACCGTGCTGCCGTTCGGCGTGGTCGGCTACCTCTGCTCGATGCTCCGCGCCCACCACCGGTTCACCGCCCCGGCCGGCATCTACGTGGCGTACAACCTGGGCATCCTCGCCGTGCTGCTCGGCGGCCACGCCCTGCTCGGGGTCCGCTCCGCCGCGCTCGGCGTCACCTGCGGCAGCCTGCTGATGGCCGGACTGCTGCTCGGGCCCGTCCGGTGGATCCTGCCGGGCGCGCGACGCCGGATCTCCCCCGGCCCCCGGCCGGGTGGTGCCCCCACGACCGGACGCACGCCCGAATCGCCCGAGCACGTCCAGCACGAGGGCGCCCCGGACGGGCGCCCCGCGCCGCACGCCGATCCGGCCGGATCCGCCGGACAGGCCCGGGCCGCCCGGCGGACGGCCCGCCCGGCCCGCGGTGCCGCGGCCGGCGGCCTGGTGCTGATCCCGCTGGCGATGCTGCCGGTCGCCGCCTTCACCCTCACCCGGCAGGCGCAGGTCTTCGTCGAGCGCTACCTCGGCTCCGGCCTGCCGCCGGGCACCATCTCGCACCTCAACTACGCCGCCAAGGTCTCCCAGCTCGCCATGACGGCGGGCATCCTGATCGTCACGGTGACCTTCCCGCTGGTCGCCAGGGCGCTGGCCGCCGGGGACCTCGCCGCCGCCCGCGACCGGGTGGAGAAGGACCTCGGCCAGGCCGCCGCGGTCGTGCTGCTCGGCACCGCCTTCCTGATGGCCTGCGCGCCCTCCGTGGTCGCGCTGCTCTTCCAGCGCGGCGCGTTCGGCGCGCACGACACCGCCGCCACCGCCGAGGTGATCCGGGTGTACAGCTTCGGGCTGCCCGCGCAGGCGCTGATCGGCGTGATGGTCCGGCCGTTCTTCTCGCTGCGGCCGGTGGTCCGCCGGGCCGGCGACCCGGAGCCGGCCGGGCTGCGGCCGCTGGACTGGTACCCGGTCGCCGCGATGGCCGTCGGCCTGCTGGTCACCGCCGGCGTCGGACTGGCCGCCACCCCGCGGTACGGCGCCCTCGGCCTCGCGGCCGGCAACGCGGCCGGCATCACCACCGCCGCGGTGCTGCTGCTCCGCGGCCTGCTGCTGCGCGGCATCGCGCTGCGCCTGCCCCGGGTGCTCGGCGGCCAGGCCCG
>NZ_JBEYFP010001136.1:0-1616 GCF_040634455.1 Kitasatospora sp. NPDC007106 | reverse complement strand
CCGCCGGGTACGGCTACCCGCAGCCCTCGACCGGCCCCGTCGCCGGGTACGGCCACCCGCAGCAGCCCGCCGGAGGCTACGGCTTCCCGCAGGCGCAGCCGCCGGTGCCGTCCGGCCCGAACGGCGGCGGGTACGGGTTCCCGCAGTCCCCGACCGGCGGTATGAGCGGCTACGGTCACCCGCAGTCGTCCACCGGCCCGACCAACGCCTGGACACCGCAGAACGGCCACCCGAACCACCCCCCGGCCAACGCGTCGCGCGGCCGCACCGTGCTGCTCACCGCCTCGGTGGCCGGCGCCGTGCTCGCCGGCGTGCTGGTCTGGAACAACGTCCAGGACGGCAACGGCGGCACCGGCTCCAACGCCACCGGCACGAGTACCGGCAGCAGCACCGCGGCCGGCACCACCGGCACCACCGGCACCACCGGCACCGGCACGCCGGCGGCCACCGCCACCAAGGCCGGCGGCAAGAACGCCGCGCCCAAGGACCTGCTCTCCACGGACGGCGTCAAGGCGGTGGTCGACGCGATCAAGCCGGTCGCCGGCACCTCGATGATCAACGAGCTGACGGTCTACCCCGAGTACGCGATCGCCGAGACCCCGAAGACCGACAACCCCAAGCTGTACGACCGGATCGACTACCGGAACGGCCACACCAGCAAGACCCCGGGCGGCAGCGTCATCGGCGACGACAAGCCGGTGGACCTGAACGGCTACGACTGGAGCATCATCCCGGGCCTCCTGCAGAAGGCCAAGGACACGCTCAAGGTCCCCAACCCCACGAGCCGTTACCTGATCATCGGCCCGGACATGTTCGACGGGACGCCGACCATCCGGGTCTACCTCTCGGACGCCTACGGCAGCGGCTACCTCTCGTCGGACACCAAGGGCAACGTCTTCCGGACCTACCCGCACGAGTGACGCCACCTGCGGACCGCGCACCTCCGGGCCCGCCCGAGGTCCGCGGCCGTCCGCGGTGACCCGCAGAACCAGCACCGGACTCCCGCGATCCGCAACGGACCGCCGTGATCGGCAACGGACCGCGGTGACCCACAGCCGACTGCCGGGATCCGGTGCGGCAACGATGCGACCGGCCTCCGGCATGCCCGGGCGTGACCGTTGAACTGTCATCCCCCGACACACCGGAGGCCGTCATGTCGACCACCCTCCCTCGCACATCCGCCCCGACCGGGGCCCGCGCATCCGCCCCGTCCGGGCCCGCTGCACCCGCGGTCGCCGCACCCGCGGTCGCCGGACCCGAGGCCGGCACCGCCCGTCCGGAGGCGCCGGTGCCCGCCGTGCCGCCGACCGAGACCCCCGAGTGCGAGGCGTCCACCTGCCACGGGATCTCCCTGCCGGAGCCCGTCGAACTCCACGACGCCTGGCCCGGCTGGATCCCGATCGCGCTGATCGCCGTGCTGGTGATCGCCTGTGCGGGTTTCGCCGTGGCCCGGATCGCCGCCTTCTGACCTGATCGCCGCCCTCTGATGGGCCGTCGGCCGCCCCTGTCGTCGTCGCTCCGCCACCCCGCGGGCACCTCACCGGCCGCAGCGTGACAGGCTGGGCCGTCCCGTCGCGGTCCGTGCGGCGGCAGGCCCGAGGAGAGGCATGGACACC
>NZ_JBEYFP010001135.1:0-1621 GCF_040634455.1 Kitasatospora sp. NPDC007106 | reverse complement strand
GTCCGGTGCTCCGGGGCCGCCCATCCTGGTCGGCACCCATCCGGGGTCGACGGCGTTGCTCGGCACACCGGGGCGCAGCCGGGCCACCGCGGCCGCGAGGGTGGTGACGAACAGCTTGCTGTCGGCGTAGGAGCCGGCGCTCCGGCCGCGCCAGTCGACCCCCTCCGGCGTAGGGTGCCCGCCGAAGTGCGAGCCGCTGCTCAGGTAGACCAGTCGGCGCGGTGTCGGCAGCAGGGCCGTGAGCAGGTACGGGGCGACGACGTTGACCGGCATGACGGCGGGGCCGCGCCACACCCCGGCGTTGTGGACGACCGCGTCGAGCGGGTCGGCGTCGTTCAGCTCGGCGGCGATCCGCCGGACGGCGTCACGGTCCGTGAAGTCGCCGGTGACGGCGTCCGCTCCCCGGTCGAGCAGGGGTCGCAGGGCGGTCGCCCGCTCGGGGTTCCGGGCGTGCAGCACGACCCGGTGGCCGGCGGACAGCAGCGTCTCCGCGGTGGCCCGGCCCAGGCCGTCCGTGGAACCGGTCACCAGGATGCGGCTCACCGGGTCACCTCCCTGTACTCGCCCCGCTGTCGTCTCCTGCTCGGTCCGTCTCCATTCTGCGCGCGTGTTCCCCGGTGGGCGGCGAGCGACCGAAGTCGACCGTCCGGTGTCTCCGGGTGGTGACCGCACTCCCGCCATGACCCGTTGTCACCGGCACCCGTCGCGCCGGGCCGCGGCCGTGGCCGCCGACGACGTCGACGACCTCACCGGCCGGACTCCGGAGGGCATCACCTCGATCGACCGCACCGAGGACGGCTGGCGGATCGGTGTCGAGGTACTGGAGTCCCGCCGCGTCCCCGACTCCGCCGACATCCTGGCCGTCTACCTGGTCGCCCTCGACGACGACGGCGACCTCGTCTCCTACCGCCGCGAACGCCGCTACTACCGGGGCAGGCCCGAGGAGGACTCGCCATGACCCAGCCGACCGTCCGGCCCGGCGACCGGTTCCTCGCCGCGCAGTCCCGCGGGGCGGGCGCCCAAGGCGCCAACCTTGCCGACCTGTTGGAGCGCGTCCTGGACAAGGGCATCGTGATCGCGGGTGACATCCGGGTGAACCTGCTCGACATCGAACTGCTCACGATCAAGATCCGTCTGCTGGTCGCCTCCGTCGACCGTGCCCGGGAGATGGGCATCGACTGGTGGGAGCACGACCCCTCGCTCTCCTCCGGCAAGCGCGACCTCGCCCTGGAGAACCGCCGGCTGCGCGAACGCATCGGCGAACTCGAGGCGGGCCGCACCGGCCGGCGCACCATCAGCCGGGCCGCCGACCGGGCCGACTACCGGGCCGACAACCGGGCCGACTACCGGGACGCCGAACCAGAGGACGACGAGGCGCCGCCCGTCCGGCGCCGCCGCACCGGAGGTGCATCATGACCACCCCGGACCTCACCTGGCTCTACGCGGTGGTCCGCGAGGTCGAGGACGGAACGCTCGCGGGCCTCACCGGAGTGGCGGGTGAGCCGTTGCGCGTGCTCACCGCCCCGGGGCTCGTCCTGGTGGTCGGCTCGGTGCCGCGCGGCGGCTTCGACGAGCTGGCCCTGCAGCGCCGCCTGGGGGACCTGCCCTGGCTGGAGTCGGC
>NZ_JBEYFP010001134.1:0-1631 GCF_040634455.1 Kitasatospora sp. NPDC007106 | reverse complement strand
GGGCGGCGGGCATCAGCAGGGCGGGCGTGAGCGCGGCGGCGAGTGCGCAGAGGGGAGCGGGACGCCTCGGCGGCCTCCGGGCCGGGGGTGTGAGGGGGCATGCCGCACCTCGGGCGGGTCGCGTGGGGACGGGGGAGCGGCACCCGGCGGAACGGGAGGGCCTCCCGGGAAGACTGGGGGTGTGGAGGTGTCCGCGTCAATGCCATCAACGGCCCAATCTGGGAGCGCTCCCACGAAACTTTCGAAGTCACCCCACATGACCAGCACTGTTGGGAGCGCTCCCGAGAATCTCCCGTTGAACGTCTTCCCGGGCCCGGCCCGGTTCTCCTACCGTCGGGGGAGGCCCGCCGGCAGCCGCCCACCCCACCCCACCGCTCGGAGGACACCCATGACCTCGTTACTCCGCCGCCTGCGAACCGCGATCGGCGCCCTCGCGCTGCTGACCGCCGCGGCCGCGCTGCCGGTCGCCGCCGCACCGCCCGCCGGTGCCGCCACCCGGCTCTGCGACACCTTCGGCTCCGTCCGGATCGCGGGCGGCCGGTACATCGTCCAGAACAACAACTGGGGCGACAGCACCCAGCAGTGCCTGTCCGTCACCGACACCGGCTTCGGCATCTCGTCGGAGAGCCACAACAAGCCCACCAACGGCGCCCCGGCCTCCTACCCGTCGGTCTACGCCGGCTGCCACTACACCAACTGCACCACCGGCAGCGGACTCCCGCTCCAGGTCAGCGCCTTCGGCAACCCGCAGACCAGCGTCGGCTACCGGACGATCGGCAGCGGCGAGTGGGACGCCGCCTACGACATCTGGTTCGACTCCTCGCCGAACCCGTCCGGCCAGAACAACGGCGCCGAGCTGATGATCTGGGGCAACCACCGCGGCGCCCCGCAGCCCGCAGGCCAGAAGGTCGGCACCGCCAACCTCGCCGGCGCCGCCTGGGACGTCTGGGAGGGCCGGCTCATCAACGGCGGCATCGGCTGGAACGTCGTCTCCTACGTCCGCCAGCAGGGCACCGGCTCACTCTCGGTCAACATCAAGGACTTCACCGAGGACTCCGCCAACCGCGGCTACCTCAACCGCGCCTGGTACATGACCAGCGTCCAGTTCGGCTTCGAGCCGTGGGTCGGCGGCACCGGCCTCGCCGTGGACTCCTTCTCCTTCACCGCCAACGGCACCGGAGGCGGCGGGGGCACCGGAAGCACCCTGGTCGGCCAGGGCAGCGGCCGCTGCCTCGACGTCCAGGCCGCCGGGACGGCCGACGGCACGGCCGTCCAGCTCTACGACTGCAACGGCACCGGCGCCCAGGTCTGGCAGCGGGTCGGCAGCACCTTCGTGAACCCCAACTCCGGCAAGTGCCTGGACGTCGCCGGACAGGGCACCGCCAACGGCACCCAGGTCCGGCTGTGGACCTGCCTCGACAACGGCGCCCAGCAGTGGCAGGTCAACGCCAACGGCACCGTCGTGAACCCCAACTCCGGCAAGTGCCTCGACGCGGTCGGCCAGGGCGCCGCCAACGGCACCCGGATCCAGATCTGGGACTGCTACGCCGGCGGGACCCAGCCCAACCAGGTGTGGTCGCTGCGCTGACCGGCGCACCGCGGCCGGTGTCCCGGCGCCGCCCGGCCCGGGG
>NZ_JBEYFP010001133.1:0-1633 GCF_040634455.1 Kitasatospora sp. NPDC007106 | reverse complement strand
GACGAACCGTCCGGGCGGCCGTAGGCGGGGGTGCCGCGGTGGTGGCCCCCTGGCGGTTCGGTGACGGTCCGGGGTGGTCCGGGAACCCGTCCCTGGGGGATCCGGCGGCGGTCCCGGGAGCCGCTGCGGGGTGATCCGGCGGCGGTCGGTGGCGGTCCGGCGGCGTCCAGCTGTGCGGCCGGGCCTTCGGCTCAGGAGCGCGGGGCGTGGGCGGACAGCAGGTCCCGGTACCAGTCGAGGGTCTCGTCGAGGGTCCGCTCCAGCGGGATCGGGGCCGTGCCGAAGGCCCTCTCGAAGTCGCCGGAGTCCACCACCTGGGGCTCGGTGTGCTGGTAGAACATCTCGGCGTACTCGGCCATGAACACCTCGTCGAAGGGGCCGAAGGGCCGCGGCGCGTCCAGTACGAAGACGTTCAGCGGTCGGCCGGTCCGCTCCTCGATCATGGCGTGGATCTGGCGGGGCGTCCGGGCGGGCGCGGTCGGCAGGTGCCAGACCCGGCCGTCGGCCTCGGGGTGCTCGCCGAGGGTGGCGAGCCCGGCGGCGACGTCCCGGATGTCGGTGTGGCTGTGCGGCAGGTCGATGTCGCCCAGGCCCAGCACCTCGCCGCCGGTGAGCGCGGCCGGGAAGACGGCGCCGCCGAGGGTGGAGTTGAGCACGCCGGGGCCGACGAAGTCCGCGGCGCGGCCGAGCACCACCCGGGCCCGGCCCTCGCGGTGCGCGGTCAGGTACGCCTCGTCGAGCTCGGCCCGCATCCGCCCCTTGCGGCTGACGGCGTTCCACGGCGTGCGCTCGGTCATCGGCGCGCCGCCGGTCGGGCCGTACGGGTACAGGGTGTCGAGCACGACCAGGCGGGCGCCGGTCTCCTCGACCGCGCCGAGCACGGCCCGCTGGATCAGCGGCATCAGCTCGACCTGCAGGTGGTAGCCGACGTTGACGCAGTGGTAGACGACGTCGGCGCCCTGCACGGCGGCCAGCGCACCGGCGGGGGTGGAGACGTCGGCGGCGCGGCGCTCGACACCCAGCGGCGCGGGGCCCTCCCCCGAGCGGTCGATCAGGCGGACGGCGTGGCCGCGGCGGGCGAGCTCCGCCGCGAGGGCCGTGCCGGCCGGGCCTGCGCCGAGCACGACGTGCAGCTGCTGCTCCTGGGTGTTCATGGTGTCCCCTCTCCTTCGGTCCGTGCGGCACGGACCGTTCCTTTCGCGAGTCACCCTCGCTTCTGTTAGAGACTGTAACTGTTGCGATGGTGACTCGCAAGGGCGATGAAGCGTCAGCGAGATGGGGGCGCAGTCGTGAGAGACTCTCGCTGGAGCGACAACCCATAACGAACGAGACGACACGGAGAGGAGCAGCCGAGATGGCGGACTCCCGCACCACCGGCCCGCGCGCCCGCTACCGCGAGCAGACCCGCGCCGAGATCAAGGACGCCGCACTGCGGCAGCTGGCCGAGGGCGGCACCGCAGCGCTCGCCCTGGTGAAGATCGCCAAGGAGCTCGGCATGTCCGGCCCCGCGCTGTACCGCTACTTCGCCAGCCGGGACGACCTGCTCGGGGCCCTCATCTCGGACGCCTACGAGGACGCCGCCGCAGCCGTCGCCGCGGCCGAGGACCCGCGCGGCGGCCCGCGCGCCCGCCTG
>NZ_JBEYFP010001132.1:0-1634 GCF_040634455.1 Kitasatospora sp. NPDC007106 | reverse complement strand
AGGCGCCGGGCAGGTCCCCGATCGGTTCGGAAACCACCAGGCGCGCATCGTCGGCCGCCTCACGCAGGACGGCCCGATCGGGATACATCCTCCTGAGCTGTGGGACGCTCCGGTTGAAGTACAGCGATCGGGTCCGGCCCGCGCTCGAATACCGGAACGCCCACAGTGAATCGCCGTCGCTGGTCGCGATCGTTCCCTGGAAGGGGAACTGGTGTCCGTGCTCGCGGCCGCGCGCCTCGACGAACCCGATCATGCGCGCGACAGCGCCCGGAGGGTCGTCCTCGAGCCCGTAGGTGAGTGCCAGGTAGAACATCAGCTCGGTGTCGGTCGTGCCCTTGATGTTCAGCCAGAGCGCGGGGTCGATCTCGAAGGCGAGTTCTCGCTTGATGTCGCCGAGCCCGTCGATGAAGCCGTTGTGCATCCACAGCCACCGCTGGTACCGGAACGGGTGACAGTTGGTCTGCTGCACGGACGACCCGATGGCGGCGCGGATGTGCGCGAAGAACAGCGGTGAGGTGGTGTGCGCCGAGACCTCGCGCAGGTTGGTGTCGTTCCACGCCGGCTCGGTGCTGTGGAACACCCCTGGCGCGTCGGTCCCGTCGTACCAGCCGATCCCGAAGCCGTCTCCGTTGGTCGTCTCGGCTCCGAGCTTGGAATGCAGACTCTGATCGATGAGGGAGTGGACCGGGGTGTAGAGCACATCCGTCAGCCGGACAGGAGACCCCCGGTAGGCGAGCCATCGGCACATGGTCGACCTCCTTGCGGACGTAGCGACCCGGTATGTCCCTTCGGTGGAAGAACACCGGCGGGCGCCGGTCGCTGCTGAAATTATCGATCAGTCCCGGGGGCGGTGCAGGGCGAGAGCTCGCCTGGCGAACCACAAGCAAGGGACGCTCTCAAACGATCTGCCCGACTGTTCGCCGCCCGCAGCACTGCACCGAGCCGTATCGACACGTCCATGGCGGTGACAGGCTGAGATGCGCCGTTCACACGCCGACACGGAACCGGAGACGCGCCTCGGCAGCCGCCGCTCACCCGGCCTCCGCCGCGGTTGGCCGGCCGCCCGGCCGGCTTCCGGGCCCGGTCCGAACACCCGATGCCTGATCCCCACCACCGTCACCTGCCTGACCGTCCTGCGGGCCCACCTCCTCATCCCCGAGCGTCGGCACCATTTCCTCGCCCGGCGCGAATGCACCGCACCCCACCTCGTCGCCGTCTGCCACCGACCCCCGGTCCTCGCCGCAACCGACCGGAGCGCCGTCCGCGGCACGGCGCCGCCGGGCCGGGCAGGCCCTAATCGCTCGGTGGGGTGAGGATGTTGTCCCGGCCCCAGGCGGAGAGCGGCACCAGCGCATCGTTGAGCGAGAGGCCACGCGCCGTCAACGAGTACTCCACCCGGGGCGGAACCTCGTCGTACACCTCGCGGTGCACGATGCCGTCCGCCTCCAACTCCCGCAGGTGGGAGGCGAGCACCTTCTCCGTCACCCCCGCCACCAGCCTGCGGAGCTCGCCGAAGCGTCGGGGCCGCTCACTCAACGCCCAGATGACCATCACCTTCCACTTGCCTCCGATCACCTCGACCTGCTGTTTCATGTGCCAAGGGCGAGGTTGTGGGCGACGATCGCCGCGCACAC
>NZ_JBEYFP010001131.1:0-1634 GCF_040634455.1 Kitasatospora sp. NPDC007106 | reverse complement strand
AGCGCGCTGCACGGCCGCCAGGTGCGGGTTCTCCACCAGGTGCGCCGTGGCGTCGGCGGCGGAGAGGGTGATGGTGATGAGGAAGTCCGTGGCGGCGAAGCCCAGCAGGACGAGGACGAAGAGCTTGCCCTGCCAGAAGCTCAGCAGCCGCTCCAGCATGGCGATCGAGCCCTCGCCGTGCGGGCTCTCCTTCGCCACCCGGCGGTAGACCGGCAGCGCCCCGCACAGGGTCACCACGACCAGCACGATGGTGGCCACCGGCGAGAGCAGGCCGGCCGCGAGGGCGGCGATGCCGGGCTGGTAGCCGAGGGTCGAGAAGTAGTCCAGACCGGTCAGGCACATCACCCGCCACCAGCGCTGCCCGTGCTCCTCGGGCGCCTCGGCGTGCGGGCCGGGGTGCTGCTTCGCCCGGTCCGACAGCCCCTCCAGCAGCCACGCCCGCAGCCGGCTCGGTGCCGCGGGTTGAGGGGGGACCGGCGGGGAAGTTGTGGACACGGCAGACTCCGTCGAGGGCGCAAACGATCAAGCCGCCCGGTGGGCGGCTCCGCCAGAGTAGACAGCCGATTCATGGGCCTCTTTCGCCATCACGTACACATCGGCGCCCTGTCCTGGCACTACCGGTTGTGTCGGCCAACGGTTCGAGGACACTCGACGGTCGGACGGCCGGCGTCTGCCGGAGGGCGGCCGGAGCGCCTTCCACCGTCCGCCCGGCATGCGAAACCGCACGTCACCGCAGGTCCGGACGGCACCGGACGGCCCACTCGGACACCCGGGCGGCCACCGTCGGCCGGCTTGTCCGACCACGCCGGGGCACTCGCCGACGCCGGGCCGGTACGGACGGCCACGCCGGGTGCCGCAGCGGCGGGCGGCCGAATCTTGACGGATCTTTAACGCCCCTGCGGGCGCCCTCCCACCCTGCAGGACAGCACCCCCGGCCTTACCCCCGGAACTGCTCGCCGTCCTCGCACCCGATCACCGTCGTCGGGGCGACCTGGGCGATCGGCGGGCCCTCAAGCCCGGCAAGCGCTGCTGCCACGGTCTGGCCCGCCGGAGCGGCCGGCGGCCCGGTGACGTCACCGTCCCGTCGGACGCCGACACGGCCCGACCCGCCTGCCGGATGCGCCGGCCCTTCGAGTGTCAGCCCGCGTCGTACCCACACTCCCGCCGCGTCGCCCCGCGGAGGCGCCCGTTACACCGGGTAGCCGATCTCCGGCGGCTCCTCCCCCGGCTCCTCCGGGTCCGCCTCCCCCTCCACAGGGCCGACCGTGCCATCCCATGACACCGGTTCCCCGCGGTCAGGCTCGGCGGGCGTACGACGTGAGGCGGTCGGCGAGTGCGGCGACGAGGTCGCGGAGTTCGTCGGGGCGCTCGATGACGAACGGCCGGTCGAGTGAGGCGAGTACCGGCGGCAACCAGTCGAGCCTCTCCACCCTCAGCTCGACGCGCAGCCAGCGCTCGGTCGCCCGGTCCTCGCCGGCCGCGGACTCGTGCTCCTCCAGGCTCGCGAGGCCGGCCGGAAGGCGGGCGCGGATCTGCTCGACCGTCCCGTGGATCCGCACGGTCACCTGATGCCGGTACTCGGCCGCGGCGAACCCCGACAGCACGCGCTGTGCCGGACCGGGGCCCACCGGCGC
>NZ_JBEYFP010001130.1:0-1636 GCF_040634455.1 Kitasatospora sp. NPDC007106 | reverse complement strand
GGCCGGCGCACTGCCCGAACTGATCGGTGCCCTCGGGCTGCTCGCCCGCTGGGAGGAGCGCCTGACCGGTGAGGAGGCGGATGCCGCGCTCGCCGAATTCACGTCCCTGTTGGTGGAGTTGGGTCAGGGGCCGGATGACTCGGTGCTCTGGGACAACCTGCTGGAGACGCTGCAGGACGAGTACGGGAGCTGGGAGGACTGACGGCCGGCCGCGGCCGCCCGGCCCCCACCGGGCGGCCCAGCACGATGCCGCCCAGGATCAGCGCCATGCCGGTGAGCTGGCGCGGCGTCAGCGCCTCCCCGGCGAGCAGGGTGCCGAGCAGCACGCCGGTGAACGGATTCAGCAGACCGACCAGGCCCACCGTTCCGGCCGGCAGGTGCCGCAGCCCGGCGAACCAGGCGGCGAAGGCGACGGCGGTGGCCACCACGGCCGTGTAGCCGAAGGCCGTCAGTTCGGAGGCGCCGAGCGCCGGCGGCGGCCCCTCCGCCACGGCGGCGACCGGCAGCAGGAACAGCCCGCCGGCGACCAACTGCCAGGCCGTGGAGGCGAGCAGGCCGGCGCCGGCACCCCACCGCTTGCCGAGCACGAAGCCCAGCGAGGACACCAGCATCGCCGCCACCGAGGCGAGCACCCCGGACGGACTCGCCCCGCCCGTCCCGCCGAGCAGCATCAGGCACACCCCGCCGAGCCCGATCCCCGCCCCCGCCAGGTGCGCCGGGCGGGGCCGCTCGCCCAGCAGCGCCCACCCGGCCAGCATCATCGCCAGGGGAGCGAGCGCCATCACCGTGGACGCCACGCTGGTCGCCAGCAGCTGGGACGCCGTGTAGACCAGCACGAAGAAGGCGCTGGTGTTGAGCAGCCCGAGCACGGCGGAGCGCCACCACCACACCCCGCGCGGAAGCTCCCGGCACAGCGCGAGCAGCAGCAGCCCGGCGGGCAGCGCCCGCACCGCCGCACCGAACAGCGGATGGTCCGGCGGCAGGAACCGCTGGGTGACGAAGTAGTTGACGCCCCACGCCACCGGGGCCACCGCCGTGACCAGGATCCACCGCAGATTGCCTTCCATGGAAGACACTATAGCTTCCGGGGAAGATATGATCCGTGCATGGACCAGCCGCAGCCGCAGCCGCTCGACCGCGTCGCCCGCATCCAGGCCGCCTGGGCCCGCGAACGGCCCGACCTCGACGTCGCACCCCAGGGCGTCATCGGCCGCCTGCACCGCGTCGCCGCCCTCCTCGCCGAGGAACTGTCCGTGGTGTACGGCCGCTACGGCCTCGGCGAGGGGGAGTTCGACGTCCTGGCGGCGCTGCGCCGTGCCGGTGACCCGTTCGAGCGGGCCCCCGGCGAACTCGCCGCGCACACCATGGTCACCACCGGCGCCATGACCAAGCGGGTCGACCGCCTGGAGCGGGCCGGGCTGGTCACCCGCCGCCGCAGCGACGCCGACGGCCGCGGCCGGGTGGTCGCCCTCACCCCCGCCGGCCGGGAGCTGATCGACCGGGCCTTCACCGACCACATGCGCAACGAACACCGCCTCGTCGAGGCGCTCTCCCCGGTCGAGGCGGCCGCCCTGGAGGCACTGCTCACCTCCTGGCTCGCCCGGCTGGAGCCGCCGCAGCCGCAGGCCGGTCCCTG
>NZ_JBEYFP010001129.1:0-1641 GCF_040634455.1 Kitasatospora sp. NPDC007106 | reverse complement strand
CGACCGGCATCCGGCCCCGGCCTCCTCGGTCCTCGTGATCGAGGGCTCGCCGGCTCCTGGCGTTCGACCGCCATGGCACTCACTTCCCTCGGACGGATGGCGATCAGCTCAGCTGTGCGTAGGTCCCGGCCGCGGTGAACGCCTCGTCGACGGGCGTGAGGAGTTCGACCAGGCGGCGGGCGCCGGTTGCGCCGATAGGCGCCCAGAGCCCGGCGCAGTGTTCGTCGGTCTCGACCTCGATCCGCTCGCGCGCCGCGGTGCCCGCCTCGGTCGCCGTCCCGTCGGTCTCCAGCCAGCCGCGGGTGACGAGACGTTCGGTGGCGGCGGCCCATTCCTCGTCGTCCCATTGCCGGGTGGCGCGCACGATCGGCGTCGGGAGCCGGCCGGTCGCGGTGTGGATGACGTTGCAGTCGCACGGTCCGAGGCGGTTGTCGGCGAGGACGACGAGGTGCGCGTCGCCGCGCCACTCGCGCAGCACGGTGACCTGCTGCCACAGTGCGGTCAGCGGGTCGGGCGGCAGGGGAACGGATGCGTTGGCCGCGGCCAACGGTTTGCCGGCGTAGTCGGCCGCGGCGACGACGGGGTCGATCAGCGATCGCGCCTCGGCTATCTGGTCGTCCGTCAGGCCCACCCCGACGCGCCGTAGCGCGTGCTCGGCGGCCGTGTAGCGGGCGGCCTGCCACCGCTCGGGCGGCGCGGCGTCCCATACGCCCGTCATCGATCGCACCGCCCGGGGGCTGAAGTTGTAGAAGGTCGCGAGCGTGACCTGCCACGCGACCGCGCCCATCGGTGCCGAGCGGAACGCGAAGTAGGCCGGTGCGCGGTCGGTCACGCCGAGCTCGGCGGCCTGCCGGGCGGATTCCGGGACGAGGTAGATGAACCGGTGGGCCGCGTTGACGGCGAGGCTGATCTCGCGAACGGCGGTGATGTTCATGTGTGACTCCCAGTTCGGGGGTTCGGCGGTGGAGGTCGGCCCCGCCCGGCCGGGGGTGCGGCCGGACATCGTGGAGCCCGGGTGGGCCGGCGCGGATTCGGCCGGGCTGCCGATGCGTTCGAGGCCCGGAGCCCCCACCAGGACGAAGTGGCGGCGCGGCACGGAGGGAAGCGGGCCGCGCGGACGTCGTTCGGCCGCTGAACGGCCGCCGCGGGAAGGCCCGAACCGACATCGCCACCGGCGCCTTCCGAAAGCCCGGCGACTGTGGCGGGATGTCAACCACGGCCCGTGGCCAGAGGTCTGGGCCGGTCGGGGCATCCGGGTCGTGGTCGGTCACGGCGAAGCGACTGGCGCCCTCGGGCTCCGCTCCGGGTCAGCTGCCGGCATACGCCTTTACCGGCCAGGAGATGGGCGGACATCTAGCCGGAGCGCAGGGTCGCTCCCGCAGGCGCGGTCGCGGCGGTGACGGTGACGGTGAAGTTCACCGCCCCTGGCAGGCGGGCGAACGGGTCGTTGACGCTCATCGAGTGTTCCCCTCCACTGCGGCAAGCCGCCCTCAGATATCAGATCATAGCAGCGATAATCGATTATTTGGCTTCCGGCTAGACTGTGGCCGTGACGCAGACGACCGACGCCCCCGCCCGGCCGGGCAAGCAGATGCTCTCCGAACGGGTCTACGACCGACTGCGCAAGGATGTGCTGCACGG
>NZ_JBEYFP010001128.1:0-1641 GCF_040634455.1 Kitasatospora sp. NPDC007106 | reverse complement strand
GGGCAGAACCCGAGGATTGATCACGACATCACACAAGCCCTAGTGTCCTGAGTCTTTAATTCTGTAGATAAATGTAGACTGGCTTTGTGGCGAGGACAGGTCGGCCGAAGGCCGAGTTGGTGTTGTCGGATGATGAGCGGGCTGCGCTGGAGGGGTGGGTGCGGCGCCGGTCCACGCCGCAGGCGTGGGCTCTGCGGTGTCGGATCGTGCTGGAGTGCGCAAGTGGCGCATCGAACAAGGACGTCGCGGAACGGGTGGGGTCGACGCCGCAGGCAGTTGGTCGGTGGCGGGCGAGGTTCGTCGAGCACCGGATCGCCGGTCTGGGCGACATGCCCCGGCCCGGGGCTCCGCGCACCGTGTCCGACGAACGGGTCGCCGAGCTGATCGCCAGGACACTGGAATCCGCGCCGAAGAACGCGACCCACTGGTCGACCCGATCGATGGCCGAGCAGACGGGTTTGTCGCAGTCGACGGTCTCGCGGATCTGGCGTGCGTTCGGCTTGCAGCCCCATCGCGCCGAGAAGTTCAAGCTGTCCACCGATCCGTATTTCGTGGACAAGGTCCACGACGTCGTCGGCCTCTACCTCGACCCGCCGGAGCGGGCCCTGGTGTTCTGCGTGGACGAGAAGTCCCAGATCCAGGCGCTCGACCGCTCCCAGCCCGTGCTGCCGATGATGCCGGGCGTGCCGCAGCGGATGACCGCGGACTACGTCCGCCACGGCACCACCACCCTGTTCGCCGCACTCGAGGTCGCCACCGGCAAGGTCATCGGCTCGCTGCACCGCCGACACCGCACCGAGGAGTTCAAGAAGTTCCTGACACTGCTGGACCAGCAGGTCCCTGAGGGCCTGGACGTGCATCTGGTCCTGGACAACTACGCCACCCACAAGACGCCGACGATCAAGACCTGGCTGGTGGCCCACCCCCGCTTCCACCTGCACTTCACCCCGACCGGTTCATCCTGGCTCAACCTGGTCGAGCGCTGGTTCGCCGAGCTGACGAACAAGCAGATACGGCGAGGCGTCCACACGTCCGTCCAGGCCCTCGAAGCCGACATCCGGGACTGGATCGCCACCTGGAACACCGACCCCAAGCCCTACGTCTGGACCAAGACCGCCAACGAGATCCTCGAACGCCTCGCCGGATATCTGAAGCGAATTCCCGACTCAGGACACTAGGGCGTGTTGTGAAAATGATCGAGCTCGCTGCCTGGCAGCTCACAACCCGCGAATGGCTTCGGCCAGGTCGGGGCCGTAGGAAGCCCAGCAAATGACTGAGCCGTCGGGGTCGAGCTGCCCCATGAACCAGTCTTCACCAACTCTTGCAAGGGACATGTCATAGCCATGGAAGGCAATGACGACGTCGGGCTGGAGGACGTCATAGTCGGCGAAGCCGTGCTGTTCGACGACGACGAGTCGTTCAAGCGAGAGCAGATCCGCTTTGGCGTCACCCGATGCGGAGCGGACCTGCTCGATCGTCCATCCGTAGGGAAGAAGTGCGTTCACTGCCGCATGGTCGCAACGAACGGTGTCTCACAGCCACTCGTTAAGAGGAGCTAACACAAAGGCTCGCTGAGGCCATGTCTGCTTGTCTGGTGACTCGTTGAGCTGCTCGTGGGGAAAGTGAAGGGTCCGCCGTGGT
>NZ_JBEYFP010001127.1:0-1642 GCF_040634455.1 Kitasatospora sp. NPDC007106 | reverse complement strand
GGCGGGACGAGCGGGACGGGGTCAGGTTCGGGGTCGGGGTCCGGCGGGACGGGCACCGCGCCGGGCGGTCACCGCCGGCGAGGTCATCAGTCCTCCGGCCGTCTCGGCCTCGGCGCGGGCACGGTCCTTCGGCGGCAGCCAGCGGCCCGGCGTCCGGCCCTCCGGGTCGGGCAGCACCGCCTCCTTGCGGATCAGGTCCGCCTCGGAGACCATGCCGATCGGCCGGTCCTGGTCGTCGAGGACCGGGACGGCCGTGATGTCGTTGCGGTGGAACAGGCCCACGACCGCCTTGAACGGCGTGTCAGGCCTCGCGGTCACCACTTCCTGGGTCATGACGTCGTGAACGCTCCGGTGCTGCATGGTCCTTGCTCCTCCCTCGTCGGGTCTGCCCCTCCACTGTGCGTCGGCGGTCGCGGCCGGTGCAGGGCCGTTCGGTCCTGCTCGCCGGGCCGACCTGCCTCGGACGGCCCGGCGCGCGTCAGCCGCGGGACCCCGTACGGTCGGTGACCGAGACGACGCCGTCGATCGACCGGCAGAGCCTGTCGACGACCGCCGCCAGGTAGGGCGGGTCGATCGTGCCGCTGAGCGTGACCCGGCCCTGGTCGACCTGGAGGTCCACGGCAGCCGGGTCGATGCCGTCGATCGCGCCGAGCACCTCGTCGGCGATCTGCTTGGCGATGGCCCGGTCGTCCCGGAGGAAGACCTTCACCAGGTCGGCCCTGCTGACCATGCCGACCAGCCGGCCGTCCGCGTCCACGACGGGCAGCCGCTTCACGCCGTGCCTCTCCATCTGCCGGGCGGCGGCGACCACGCTGGCGTCGGCGGTGATGCACACCGGCGGGGCGGACATCAGGCCGGCCGCCGTGGCCCGGTCACCCTCCCGGCGGGGTACGGCACGCATCTCGTCGGGATCGTCCTGGGCGGCCTGGGTGTGCAGCAGGTCCGCCTCGGAGACCACCCCGACCGGACGGTCCGCCCCGTCGACCACCGGTACGGCGCTGATGCGGTGCACCGCGAGCGTGGCTGCGATCTCGCGGAACCCGGTGTCCGGCGGGACTCGGACCACCTCCCGGGTCATGACGTCGGCCACCTGTCGGTGTCTCACGGTCGGTCTCCTTACCTCGTGCGCGGTTCCCTCTCCGTCCCCGGCCGGCCGTACGGCGGGCCGGTCAGGGTCCGTGGACGGCGGACGTCGGGCTGTCCGTGTTCACGGCCTGCGGTCCTCACGTGCGGAAGAACGCGACCTTGAGCGCGCCCGTGCGGGCCGGGTCGGCGAACACGTCGTAGCCGTCCTGCATCTCGTCGAGCCCGAACCGGTGGGTCACGAGATCACCGGTGGACAGCCGGCCGGCGGCCAGCATGTCGAGCAGCAGAGGGGTGCTGCTGGTGTCCACCAGACCGGTGGTGATGGTGAGGTTCCGGATCCACAGGTCCTCGAGGTGGAGAGTGGCGCTCCTGCCGTGGACGCCGACGTTCGCCACCCGGCCGCCCGGCCGCACCAGGCGGGTGCAGAGTTCGAAGGTCTCGGGGAGGCCGACCGCCTCGATCGCGACATCGGCGCCGCGGCCGTCCCTGCCGAGCCCGTCCGCGGCCGCCCTCTCCACGTCGTCGGGGCTCAGGGCGCTGTCGGCGCCCGCCCGGC
>NZ_JBEYFP010001126.1:0-1643 GCF_040634455.1 Kitasatospora sp. NPDC007106 | reverse complement strand
ACCCCCATCCCCTCCAACACTCCCTTACGATCACGAAGATCCAGAGTAACCCCAAGAAGACGAAGAGCCCGAAGAGCCCGAGGACGAAGAGGAGCCCGAGGAACCCGAGGACGAGGAAGAGCCCGAAGAGCCCGAGGACGAGGAAGAGCCCGAGGAACCCGAGGACGAGGAAGAGCCCGAGGAACCCGAGGACGAGGAAGAGCCCGAAGAGCCGGCGCAGGAGCGTGCTGCGCGGGGCCGCGCCGGTCGCACCTCGCGGTCGGCCCGCAGGGCCGAGCCTTCGCCTGAGCCCTCGCCTGAAGGCAAGCCGGCGAAGAAGGCCCCGGCCCGGAGGCCGACCACGGCCGCCAAGAAGGCCCCGGCGAAGAGACCCACTCCAGCCAAACGCTCGACGGGTCGCGCGGCGCCGGCCAAGAAGGCGGCAGGACCGAAGGCGTCCGCCCCCGCGAAGAAGGCGCCCGCCAAGGGTGCCGCACCCGCCAAACGCTCGACGGGTCGCGCGGCGCCGGCCAAGACTGCGGCCAAGAAGGCGGCAGGACCGAAGGCGTCCGCCCCCGCGAAGAAGACCGCGGCCAAGAAGGCCCCCGCGAAGAAGGCCGCGGCCAAGAAGACCGCAGCGAAGAAGACCGCATCCGGCAGGTCCTCGACCCGCTCCAGCGGCAGGAGGTAGGCCATGGCCACGACGGAACGTGAGTCGCGCGAAAAGTCCCCGGAAGAGTCGTCCGAAAAATCGGGTTTCGACAAGCTGCGTGAGGAGGCCGTTCACTATCTCGGGGCGCAGATGGAGCACCTGGTCGAGAAGGCCGGTGACAAGGTCTCCGACCTTACGGGTCAACTCGGGGAGGTCGCCGAGAACGGGGGGGTGCTGCCGAAGGTCGGCGCCCGTGTCCTGCAGGGTGACTCGCCGATCAAGGCCTTCCTCGGCGAGAAGGCGAAGAGCGTCAAGGACAGCGTCGTCGACAAGGTCAAGGGGGCGTTCGGCGGGGGCGGCAAGCCCGGGCGGAAGTCCGGCAAGAAGCCGATGAACATGATCGAGGCCCTCGACGTCGGCGTGCCCGTGCGCACCGCGTACGACCACTGGACCAAGTACGAGGACTTCAGCGGCTTTGCCAAGGGAGTGCAGAGCGTCTCCCAGGGCGACGAGGTCACCACCGACTGGAAGGTCAAGGTCGGGCCGTCGAAACGGAGTTTCAAGGCCACCGTCCAGGAGCAGGTGCCGGACGAGCGCATCGTGTGGACCTCACAGGGCGCCAAGGGCAGCACCCGCGGCGCTGTGAGCTTCCATGAGATCACCCCGACGCTGACCCGCATCGTCCTCGTCGTCGAGTACTACCCCGCGGGCTTCTTCGAGAAGACCGGGAACATCTGGCGTGCCCAGGGCCGCCGCCTGCGGCTGGACTTCAAGAACTTCCAGCGCTACGTCTCCCTCACCAACGACGAGGCCGAGGGCTGGCGCGGCGAGATCCGCGACGGCGAGGTCGTCAAGACCCATGACGAGGCCGTGGAAGAGGAGGAGGCCGCCCGGGAGCGGGAGGACCAGGAAGGCGCGGACGAGGAGTACGAGGACACCGAGGGCGAGTACGAGGAGGAGCCCGAGGAAGGTGACGCCGAGGGCGAGTACGAGGAGGAGCCCGAAGAGGGTG
>NZ_JBEYFP010001125.1:0-1646 GCF_040634455.1 Kitasatospora sp. NPDC007106 | reverse complement strand
CCCGTACCTGCGCCAGGTCGAGATCCACGGTGATCATTCTCGCCGACGGCCGGCGCCCGGTGGACACCGGCTGCGGGTTCCCCGCCGCGACACGCCCTCCGTGTGCGACCCACCCGGTCGAGTGACAATCCCGGCTCCCGTACCGGGGTCTGTTGCAGTCTCGGCGGGAACGCCCGTTCCTCGGGCGCCGAGCCGCGGCCGGGCGGCCGCACCACGGAGGGCCTCATGGCGAACATCCCGAACGACCTGAAGTACACCAAGGACCACGAGTGGGTGCGCGAACTCGGCAACGGCCGGATCCGGGTCGGCATCACCGACCACGCCCAGAAGCAGCTCGGCGACCTGGTGTTCGTCGAACTTCCGCCGGTCGGGCGCACCTTGGACACCGGCGAGCCCTTCGGCACGGTCGAATCCGTGAAGTCCGTCAGCGACGTCTTCGCTCCGCTGGCGGGCAAGGTCACCGGCAGGAACGAGGAGCTGGACAGCGACCCCGAACTGGTCAACACCGACCCCTACGACGAAGGCTGGTTGATCGAGATCGAACTCGCCAAGGGCACCGACCTCAAGGGCCTGCTGTCCGCCACCGCCTACGGCGAGTGGATCACCGAGGGTGCCTGATCCGGACGTACCGCAAGGGGCGGGAGGTGCCCCCACCCGCCCCTACGGGTCGTCCGTACGCCTTTGAAGCCGCGCTCTACGCCCTTGGACGGGCGGCGCGGGCGTGCGCGTCGGCGAGCAGCTCGCGGGCGAGGCCGGTGGTGGCCGGGCCGGGGTTGAGGATGCAGACCCATGCCTGGACGGCGTAGGCGGGGTGCGGCAGCAGCCGGTCGGTGGCGGTGTAGTCGTAGGTGTCGTGGTGCTGCTGGTGGGCGGCGGGCGGGTGGCCGATCAGCTCCTCGAAGGCCCTGCGGCCGACGGAGACGTTCAGCCGGAAGACGCCGGGCCGGTCGAGGTCGGAGGCGGTGTCGAAGCCCGCGTAGTCCTTGGTCACCAGCGTCGCGAACGGCATCCGGCGCGGGGAGTCGCCGTCCGGGTCGTGGAAGAAGAAGGTGTCGCCCCAGGCGACCTCGGGGGCGCCGCCGGCCGCGTCGGCGGTGACGGCGACGACGCCGGGCAGGCTCCGGGCGTACTCGATGATCCCGTTCTCGGTGGTCAGGTCCATGGCTTCAAGTCTTCCATTGAAGTGCTTGTTGGCAGTTGGCGCGGGCAGTGCGGCTTCAGACCGGGGACAGGTGGCCGCTAACCTTCAAATCGGCTGGAAGGTCGCAGGAGGAGGAAGCGGTGGCGGAGCAGCAGGGGCCGGGGCTCCGACCGGTCGATCTGGCCCGGGCGGCCGGGATCACCACCCAGCAGATCCGCAACTACGCGGATGCCGGGATCCTGCCGCCCGCGCCGCGGACCGCCGCGGGGTACCGGCGCTTCGACGACGGCCACCTGGACGCGCTGCTCGCCTACCGGGCGCTGGCCCGGGGCTGCGGCCCGCAGCAGGCGCGGGCGGTGATGCGGGCGGTGCATGCCGGGGAGCGCTCCGGCGCCCTCGCCCTGGTGGACGCCGCCCATGCGGCGCTGCACGGCGAACGGCAGGCGCTCGCCGCCACGAGCGCGGCGCTGGAGGCCCTGTCGGACCGGCAGCCGCAGCCGCCGCG
>NZ_JBEYFP010001124.1:0-1648 GCF_040634455.1 Kitasatospora sp. NPDC007106 | reverse complement strand
CGACCGAACGGGCCGTCGGCGAGGCCGCCGCGCTGCTCGGCCCCCGCCACCGGGTGCCACCGGCCGTCCTCCCGGTGCTCGACGCCCTCGACGGCTACCGCGAACTGACCGCCCGCCCCATGCGGGTCGCCCTGGTCGGACGGGTCAGCGCGGGCAAGTCCACCCTGGTCAACGCCCTGCTCGGCGCGGACCGGGTGGACACCGGGGCCGAGGAGCTGACCTTCAACGTCAGCCGCCTCACCCACGGCCCCGACCGCACCGTCACCGTCCACTACAAGGACGGCCGCCCGCCTACCCGGCACCACCCGGACGAACTGCGCGACCTCACCTCCCGTGCCCGCGACGAGGACACCGCCGCACACGCCCGGCTGCGGGCGATCGACCACCTGGTGGTCAGCGACCCCAGCCCCTGCCTGCGCGCCTTCGACCTCGTCGACACCCCGGGCCTGGACTCCGTCCTCGGCGCGGACTCGGCCAACACCCTGCGCTTCCTCGGCCGTTCGGCCGACGAGGTGCGGGCGGACTCGCTCGGCCACGCCGGCCACGCGGACGCGCTCGTCCTGGTCTTCGCCCGCGGCCTGGCCCAGGGCGAGGAGGACCTCCTCGCCGACTTCACCGGCGCCGGCTTCGGCCCCGGCGGAGGAGGCACCCACGGCGGCGGCGCACTCACCACCGTCGGCGTCCTCACCAAGGCCGAGCTGTACTGGCCCGAGCACCCCGACCCGCTCGCCGAGGGCCGCCGCGTCGCGGACCGGGTCATGACCGCCGCCGGCGGCACCCGCCTGATGTACGACCTGCGGCCGGTCTGCAGCCTCGTCGGCGCGGCCGCCGGACAGCTCACCGAGCAGGACTTCGCCGACCTCACCGCCCTCGCCGCCGTCGAACCCGGCCTGCTCGCCAAACGGGCCGCCCGCGGACCGTACTTCACCACCCGCCCCTACCCCGACCTGCCCGTCCCCGCGGACCGCCGCGCCCGGCTCTTCGGCCTCCTCGCGGGCTACGGCCTCACCCTCGCCTGCGGGCTCGTCCGCGACGGCGTCCACCGGCTGCCCGAGCTGCGGACCGAACTCGACCGGCGCAGCGGCCTCGCCGACTTCCGCCTGCTGCTCGCCGACCACTTCGGGGCCCGCGCCGACCTCCTCAAACTGCGCCGCATCGTCGACCGCGCCCACACCCTGCCCACCCTCCTGCCGCCCGCCACCGACGCCGCCGCGGCCCGCGACCGGGCCGCCGTCGACCGGGCCGTCGGCCGCTTCGTCGACCTGGAGGTGCAGCAGCACGCCTTCCGCGAACTCACCGTGCTGCGGGACTGCTACGACGGCCGCCTGACCGGCCTCTCCGACCCCGACCGGCTCGAACTCCGCCGCGTGGCCGGCGAGTACGGCACCGACCCGGCCGCCCGGCTCGGCCTCCCCGCCGGCACGCCCCGCCCCGAACTCCACCACCGGGCCGTCACCCGGCTGGCCCACTGGGCGGCGATGACCGCCGACCCCGCCCACTCCGGCCCCGACCGGCGCGCCTGCCAGGTACTGCGCCGCAGCCTCGAACGGCTCGTCGGCGACCTCCGTGCTGCACGCCGACGAGCAGTGCTTCGCCCACGCCGGCCACGAGCTCCTCGCCGTCCTGCTGCGCCGCCAACCCGCGGGCC
>NZ_JBEYFP010001123.1:0-1650 GCF_040634455.1 Kitasatospora sp. NPDC007106 | reverse complement strand
CCGGCGGGCGCCGTCCAGGGTGTGGTCCAGCGGCTTGTCCACGTAGACGTCGACGCCGGCGGTCAGCAGCTGCTCGACGATCGGGACGTGCTGGCTGGTGGAGGCGTGCACGAAGGCGGCCCGGATCCCGCTGTCGATGACCTCGCCGAGGTCGGTGTAGCGGTGCTGGATCCGGTGGGCGTCGCCGAGGCGGTCCAGCTTGGCGCGGTCGCGGGTCATCAGCCGCAGGTCGAGGCCCGGCTGGGCGGTGAGCACCGGGAGGTAGGCCTTCTGAGCGATGTCGCCGAGGCCGATCACCGCCACCGGCAAGGGTGCGGGGTCGATGTCGTGGTCGTGGCTCACGGGCTCTCCTGCTGAGGGTGCGGTGGCCCCCTTGCCGGGTGGTCGGGGCCGGGCCGCCCAGCAGCATATGCCAGCCATGCCGTTGAGCAGTCCGGATACCGGAGATCGAGCCCGACGGACCGTCAGATTCCGGTGCTGCCGTGGTGCGGGCACCATGGAGGGACACGGGAGGAGGCGCGGCGATGGTCGAGCGGACGGTCGGCGGGGACGGCGTCGAGCTGTGCACCGAGTCCTTCGGCGACCCGGCGGATCCGCCCGTCCTGCTCGTCATGGGCATCGGCGCCTCGATGCTCTGGTGGGAGGAGGGCTTCTGCCGGCTACTCTCCGGAGGCCGCCGCTTCGTGATCCGCTACGACCACCGCGACACCGGCCGCTCGACCACCTACCCGCCGGGCCGCCCCGGCTACACCGGCGCGGACCTGGTCGCCGACGCCGCCCGGGTGCTCGACGGCCACGGCATCCCGGCCGCCCATGTCGTGGGCGTCTCGGCCGGCGGGGCGCTCGCGCAGCTGCTCGCGCTCGACGACCCCGGCCGCGTCCTCTCCCTCGTCCTGATCAGCACCTCCTCCGCCGTGCCCGGCGACCAGGCGCTGCCCGCGCCGGCCGAGGAGCTCATGGCCTTCCTCGCGGCCGCGGGCCCCGGTCCCTCGGACGCCGACGCACTGGTCGGCCACCTGGTCGCGTACGCCCGCCTGCTCTCCGGGGGCCGGCGTCCGTTCGACGAGGCCGCCGTCCGGGACCTGGCCCGCCGCGAGGTCGGGCGGGCCCGTGACATCGCCGCCGCCCGCAACCACGACGCGCTGCCGGAGGGCGGCCCCACCCGGGCACCGCTCTCCTCGATCGCCGTGCCCGTGCTGGTGGTCCACGGGACGGCCGACCCGATGTTCCCGCTCCCGCACGGCGAGGACCTCGCGGAGCGGATCCCCGGTGCGCGGCTCCTGACCCTGCCGGACGCCGGCCACGGACTGGACCGGGCCGACTGGCCGACGGTCGTCCGGGCCGTCCTCGACCACACCGCCGCCGCGGAGGACCCTGCCGGGGCGGACCTCACCGGGGAAGACCCTGCCGGGGAGGGCCCGGCCGGGTGAGCGCCACCGGCTCGCCGCTCAGGCCCGGAGGAACTCCAGCACCGCCAGGACCCGCCGGTGGGTCTCCTCCGCCGGGGGCAGGTCCAGCTTCATCAGGATGTTGCCGATGTGCTTGCCGACGGCCGCCTCGGACACCACCAGCTCGCGGCAGATCGCCGCGTTGGACCTGCCCTCGGCCATCAGCGCCAGCACCTCCCGCTCGCGCGGCCCTCGTCGGCCT
>NZ_JBEYFP010001122.1:0-1654 GCF_040634455.1 Kitasatospora sp. NPDC007106 | reverse complement strand
CCGCGGCCGCCTGGCGAGGTGCGGCGAGCAGGCGCCGGGATATCCCCTCGGTGAGGGTGGCGCGGTACCCGTCGAGCGCGGTGGGCAGGTTGCGCAGCCGCCCGGCCACTGCCGCCCAGTCGTCGTTGGTGGCGGTCGGCATGAAGGTGAAGATGTCCCGTACGTGGTGAACGTGCGCGCTAATGTTGCGCAGCTGGCGGAAGTTCTCGCCGGAGTCGTGCATGGCCAGTTCGGCGGTGAGTCGCTCGCGGAGCAGTCGCGCGCAGGACCGGTCGGTGGGGTCCTCGCTGGTGGGA
Source organism: Kitasatospora sp. NPDC007106 (assembly GCF_040634455.1). Lineage (NCBI taxonomy): Bacteria > Bacillati > Actinomycetota > Actinomycetes > Kitasatosporales > Streptomycetaceae > Kitasatospora > Kitasatospora sp. NPDC007106. The sequence goes on along the minus strand of NZ_JBEYFP010001122.1, from coordinate 1,358 downwards.
ACGGCGTCGAGCGCGGTCAGGGTGCGTCGGGCGATGTCGGCGAGCGATTCGAACCCCTCCGGGGAGAGGTCCGGCTGCCGGTCGTCGCCCGGGTGCAGACCTAGCCAGGCAGCCTCCAGCGGGTCGTGCGCGACTACTTGGTCGAGGTGGCGATCGGCGATGGTGCGTGCGGTGATCGTTTCATCCGTCATGCCGTCATCCTGGCGTAGCTGTCTTACTGGTCCTAACAGGCCGTGGTCGACGCCGCGCTGGCCGGGCACCCGGACCTGGGTGCGTGGGTGGGCAAGGAGGGGATCGCGGTCCGAGAGCTGATGGTGCACCGGGTCGAGGAGTACGCCCGTCACTGTGGGCACGCCGATCTGCTGCGCGAGCGCGTCGACGGATGGGTGGGGCGGTGATGGCTGGTCGCCGCGCCGCCTGAGTGGGACCGGGTGCGCCGACCGGGAACGAGTCCCGGCCGGTGCGCTCGGTCACGGCGACTGTGTGACAGCTCAGGTGCCGGGCGAACAACACCAGACCACTGAACCAACGAGGTTGACACTACGTCAGGTCGAGCGGTCCAATCGAGTCCGCACAGGGTCGCCGTGGCCGGGGGGTGGACGCGTGGACGTCGTGATGGCGCTCGGTTCGTTTTGTCTGCCCGCGCTGGCGGCCTGGGACGTCCTGCGGATCGCGGGGAGCGTCAGCCGGTCCGAAGCGCCCCGGTTCGGGAACCTGGTCAGCCTGGGGATCTGGAGCGGCGGCACCCTGTACGTCGGCTCGCACGGCGGCCCCGCCTTCCTGGTACCGGTCGCCTGCGTGCTGCTCGGTGCCGCCGCGCTGCTGCTGGTCGTCCCGGTGGTGCGGGCCCTCCGGACGCCGGCGCGCGGCCGGGCGATGCGCACCGGCACGTCCAGGCGGCTGTTCCGCCGGATCATCGCCACCACGCACACCGCCTCCGGCAGCCTCATGCTCGGCGTGACCGCGGACGGCGGCGTCATCCTTCCGGACAAGCCTCCGCTGGAGGACGGTGCCCCGCCGCGCGTACGGCTCACCGAAGGCTGCCCGTACTGCCTGGTCGAGAACGTCCTCGCCCACTTCCTGGAGCTGGACGCCGCGCCGTTCATCCACGCCTACCGGCACCACGTGGCGTCGGGGGAGAACCGGGTGTTCGTCGTCGGCCGCGTCGACGGCACTCCCGGGTGGACGACAGGAATGGCACCATTGGCCGGCCACGAGGTCGCGCCCGCCGTCCCCTGCCGGCACCACCGACCGGCCGCGGCGTCCGACTGACACACCGACCGAGTCGCGCGGTCAGTCCACCAGGTCGCCGGACGGGTACAGGCCGTCCCCGAGCTCGTGGACGCCGAACGGCGGAG
>NZ_JBEYFP010001121.1:0-1655 GCF_040634455.1 Kitasatospora sp. NPDC007106 | reverse complement strand
GGGCCTCGGAGAGGAGCCCGAGGGCCTCGACCGTCGCGTCGTCCATGCCGTCCGGGCGGGCGTGGCGCCGGTCGGGCTGCTGCGGCTGCTGCGGCTGCTGGGCGTCGTCGCTCATGGTCGTCCCTCCGGCGGGCCGGCGGTGGTGCCTGCTCCCTCCAGCTTCCCCGTGCGGGGGGCGGCGTCAATCCGTCGTCAATCGGTCGTCAATCGGTGCCGGGCAGAGTGGTTCGGTCGGGGACGGCCGACCCGGTCGAGGGTGGCCGCTCCGGCCCGGGACAGGGGGACGCCATGCAGGACGGGGACAGGACGGGACGCGGCCACGCGGTCGTCGCGGGGGCGGGGATCGGCGGCCTGCTGGCCGCGCGGGTGCTGAGCGAGAGCTTCGCCCGGGTCACGGTCGTCGACCGGGACGCGCTGCCGGAGGGCGGTGGCCCGCGGCGCGGGGTGCCGCAGAGCCACCACGCCCACGGCATGCTGTCGAAGGGTTTCGAGGTCCTGCAGGACCTCTTCCCCGGGCTGCGGGAGGACCTGGTGGCGCGGGGTGCGCTCGTCCGGGACGTGCAGGCGGACGTGAACTGGTTCAACGACGGCCGGCGGTTGCTGCGGGCGCCGTCCGGGCTCCCCTGCCTGATGGTGAGCCGCCCCGAGCTGGAGCGTCACCTCCGCTCCAGGGTGGCGGCGCTGCCGGGCGTGGAGATCCAGCAGCGGACGGAGGTCCTGGAGCCGGTCGCCGACCCGGCGGGCGGCCGGGTCACCGGCGTACGGCTGCTGCGGGTGAACGCCGAGCCGGAGGTGCTGGCGGCGGACCTGGTGGTCGACGCCACCGGCCGCAGCAACCGCGGCGCCACCTGGCTGCGCACCCTCGGCTACGCGCCGGCGCCGGAGGAGCGGGTGGACTCCGGCCTGGTGTACGTCTCCCGGGAGTACCGGCGCAGCCCGGGCGACGCGGACGCGGACGCCTTCGTCGTCGGAGCCTCCGCGGACGCGCCGCGCGGCGGTGTGGCGCTCAGCGGCGAGGGCGACCGCTGGCTGGTCACGCTGTTCGGCATGAACGGCGACGTCCCGCCGGTGGACCCGGAGGGCTACCACCGCTTCGCGCAGCGCCTGCCCGTGCCCGACCTGCACCGGCTGCTGGAGCGCCTGGAGCCGCTCACCGACCCGCGGCTGATGCGCAGCCCGGTGTCGATCCGCCGCCGTTACGAGCGGCTGGAGCGTTTCCCCGAGGGGTACCTGGTGCTCGCCGACGCGCTCTGCCAGTTCAACCCGACCTACGGACAGGGCATGACGGTGGCGGCCTGCGAGGCGGCGGCGCTGCGGGAGTGCCTGGCGGAGGCGTCCGGGGAGCCGCTGGCCCGGCGGTTCTTCCGGCGGGCCGCCGCGATCACCGACGTGGCCTGGGACATGTCGGTCGGCGGCGACCTGCGGTTCCCGTTCGTGGACGGCCGCCGCTCGCCGCGGGTCCGGCTGCTGAACCGGTACGTCGCCCGGATCCACCGGGCCGCCGAGGCCGACGCCGGGGTGGGCCGGGCCTTCCTCGCCGTCGCCAACCTGGCGGAGCCGCCGCAGCGGCTGCTGGCGCCGGCGGTGCTGGCCCGGGTTGTCCGGCCCGCGCGGCCGGCACCGGCCGCCCGGCTGCGCAGCGTCCCGGCGGCCGA
>NZ_JBEYFP010001120.1:0-1660 GCF_040634455.1 Kitasatospora sp. NPDC007106 | reverse complement strand
GCCCGGAGTGCCTCCCGCAGCACCGGCCGGCTGACCTCGAGGGTCCGGCACAGCTCGGCTTCGGACGGGAGTTTGTCCCCCACGGCGTACTCGCCGCGCTCGATGGCGCTGCGCAGGTGGCCGAAGACCGCTTCCATCGCGCTGACGCGCCGCGGGACCGCACCACCTGTCTGGCTGTCTGACAGGTTCACAGGGCGATCATGGAGGTTGCGGCACGGCGGTGTCAAGACACCGGCGTCCGCGGGACGGCTCCCGGGCGGGCTCCGTTTCGTGCGTGCCCTCCGCTCGACGGCGCGCTTCGAGCCGGCGTCCGCGGTGAACCTTGCGTTCGTCAATGGCACTCCCCGGTGCACACCGGGGTGCCCGGGCCCGCCGGTACCACTCCCCCCGAGGTGGGCGTGTGTCCGTCGCCCGCTCGCCGCAGCCCGTAGGACGTCGGCCACACGCCGTCCGAGGTCCCGGTCGGGAAATCCGGCGACCAGGGCAAATGGAGAACTCCCACTGGAGTAGTACTGCAGCAGCAGATCAAGTGAGCTGTTAACAAAGCTGACCCTTGCGTTCGGCCTCGCGGCGCCGCTTCTCGTCCCGCTCGGCTTCGTCGCGGCGCAGGTGGGCGGCGTAGCCGTCGGGGTTGGCGAGGGCCTGGGCGAGGGGTTCCCAGGTGTGGTGGCCGTAGCGCCACCAGGTGGGCCCGTCGACCAAGCCGCGCCGCTGGAGTCGGTCGAGGGTGGTGGCCAGGAGGGGGACGGTGCCGGTGTACTGCTGGCAGACCGGTTCGAGCTGGTAGGCCTCGCGGTAGGGACGCGGGGTGACCAGTGCGCGCTGGTGAGGTCGCCGATCCGGTCGATGCGGTTGTGCAGGGCGGTGATGCCGAGGCGGGTGCCGCCGTCGAAGACGAGGGCGATCGGCGGGTGCTGCTCGTCCGCATCGTGGTCGGGGCGGCCGTAGAGGCGCTGCCAGTGCAGCACGTCGCCGCCGGAGGTACGGACGGTGCGGGTGAGGTAGTCGAGGTAGCAGGGGGTCTTGGCCGCGACCAGGGATTCCTTCATGGTGCCGCGGTCGAGCTCGAAGAACACGACAGGCAGGCCCAGCTCCGGGGCGCGCAGCACGACGTCGGTGCTCGACTTCGGCGGCCCGGGAGGCGATCGTGGCGACCTCGGGCAGGCAGGCGATGACGGTCTCGTTGACGGCCATGGCGTGCGGGGCTCCGGTGAGGCCGGCGCCCTTGGCGGTGCCGCCGGTGGCCGGGCCGATCTCTCGGACGGCGGCCGCGCTGTCAAGGCCGGGGCCGGCCGGACCCACTGCCCGGAACGCGGCAGACGGCCGGTGCCACCGGAACCCGCACTCCTCCCGAAGGGTGACAGCACCTGCGGGCGCAGAGCCGATCCGCCCACGGCGCGGCCCGAACGGGCCGGCACCGTGCGGCGGTCAGATCCGCTGGATCAGGAGCACCACGATCCACCCGAACATGATCAGACTGATGACGGCTGTGCACCCGCAGCCGGCATTCAGGCAGCCGTCCTCACGATTGGTCACATCCCCATCCACACAGCCCTCAACTCACCAGATCCGTAGCACAAGGCATCGCCGACCGGTTACTTCGGCGGCCGGGGGCCGGTCGGGGGTGGCCCAGTGCCCAGCGCGCCGGGAGTACCACGCC
>NZ_JBEYFP010001119.1:0-1664 GCF_040634455.1 Kitasatospora sp. NPDC007106 | reverse complement strand
GTAGGACCCGCCGCCCGGCGGGTCCTACGGGTCCCGGGCCCTCAGGCCCCGGCGGTCAGCGCGGCGAGTTCGTCCACCACGTCGCCGTACCGGCCGCGCCGGGCGAAGGCGGCCCGCTGCCGGTCGGCGCCGGTGCCGGCCGTGCACAGGCCGGCCAGCAGCTGGCGGACGGTGCCGAGGTCCCCGGCGGCCTCCAGGCCCGGCCGGGCGCGTTCCACGAGCAGGTCCACCAGGTGCCGCATCGGTGCGACGCGGCCGGTCACCGGGTCCGCCCCGTTGCCGTTGATGCCGCAGAGCGCGGCCGACCAGTGCGCGGCGTCGATCATCGCCGTGGTGTCGGCCCCCGCCCCGTCCGGACCGGCCGCCACCGGGTCCTCCGGGAGCTCGGCCAGCATCGTGGTGGCGAGTCCGCGCACCAGCGCCGCCACCAGCAGCGTGGTGTCCACGTCCGCGTTGGTGTCGGCGACCCTGACCTCCAACGTCGGGACGTGCTCGGACGGCCGCGAGTACCAGTAGATCATCGCGGTGTCGAGGATCACCCCGGCGTCCAGCAGACCGCCGACCGTCGCCCGGTAGCCGGGCTCGTCCAGCCGCGGCGCCGGGCCGACCGTCGGCCAGCGCCGGTAGAAGGCGTGCCGCCAGCTCGCGTAACCGGTGTCCCGGCCCGCACTGAACGGCGAGTTCACCGCCAGCGCCTGCACGATCGGCAGCCACGGCCGCATCCGGTTGTTCAGTGCCAGCGCCCGCGCCCGGCACGGCACGCCGACGTGCACGTGGCAGCCGCAGACCAGGCCCTCCGGGCTGGTCGCCACCGCACCGACGTGCTCGCTGATCCGCCGGTACCGCGCCGAGTCGGTGATCGCCGGCGGATGCCCGTCCGCGATCACCGGCATCGCGGTGCCGACCGGGCGGCAGTCCGCGCCCGCGGCCGCCTCCCGCAGCACCGCCCGCAGGTGCACCAGGTCGGCGCGCAACTCCGGCAGGCTCCGGGCGGGGCGGGTGCACACCTCGGCCTGCGAGGTGAAGAACTCGGTCTGCACCCGCTCGCCGAGCACGTCCGAAGCCTCCTTGACGACACCGGGCGCGCGGCCGACGGGCAGCCGCGAGTGCCGGTCGACGAGCAGGAACTCCTCCTCGACCCCCACCGTCGGCACCTCCAGCGCCCGGCGGAGGCGGGCCCCGGCCGTCACCGGACCGGACCTCTCGCCGGGGCCGCAGAGCCGCCGACCGAACCGCCTGCCGGACCACCGGCCAAGCCACCTGCCGGACCACCGGCCGGGACGGGCTGCGGGTTCGGCGGCACCGGCTCGGGGCCGGGTACCGGCGGAACCGGATCCGGCGGCACCGGGTCGGGCCCGGGACCGGGCGGGGAGGGCGGCACCGGGGCCGGTCCCGGGGGCACCGGCTCGGGCCCAGGCGGTACCGGAGGCACGGGGACGGGCGGGGGAGGGACGGGTGCCGGGTCGGGCACCGGTCCGACGTCCGGTCCCGGAGGAACGGGGACGGTCATGGCGTCCTCCTTGTCACGGGGGCGGGAGACCGGTCGTCACGCAGCACCGGCCGTCACGCGGGCGGAACACCGGCCTCCGGGCCGGGCGCCCCGTCCATGGTCCGACGGCCCGCGCCGATGCGCAGCCGACCGGGCTGCACGACCCGGGCTCGCG
>NZ_JBEYFP010001118.1:0-1666 GCF_040634455.1 Kitasatospora sp. NPDC007106 | reverse complement strand
CCACGACCGCCTGGTCGCCCAGGACGGCCCCTACGCGGCGCTCTGGTCCGGCTGGCAGGGGGAGCCGACGCCCTAGGACGGGTCTTCAGAGGCGTACGGATGCCACCCGGGGGCGCGTGGGGCGCCCCTGAACGGGCCGTCCGAGCACCCTTGAAGACGACTTCCTAGCCGCCGAGTGCGGCACGTGCCGCGGCCAGGTCGGCCTCCCGGGCGCCGTGGGCCAGCAGGTAGTCGGCGACCGAGCCGTGCCGACCGCGGATCCACTGCATCGCCCGGTCCAGGTGGACGGCGGCGACCGGACGGGAGTTGTGGCCCGGTCCGGCCGTCGCCGCCGACAGGCCCAGGGCGGCGTTGGACAGCAGGAAGTCGGCGGTGGTCTCGGCCTCGGAGGCGCCCAGCAGGGTCTGCAGGACGGCGACGACCACCCCGGTGCGGTCCTTGCCGGAGGCGCAGTGGACGAGGACGGGCAGCGCCCCGGGTTCGGCCAGCCGTCGGACGAGCGCGGCCGCGGCCGGTCCCGCGTGCTCCGCCATGGCGGGGTACAGCTCGGCCTGCCCGGCCGGCCATCGCCGCTCGGTGAAGACCGGCAGGTGCCGGTGGTCGACGGTGAGGCCGCGGCAGTCGTCCGGCAGCTCCGCCACCTCGGGGACGCTCCGCAGGTCGACCACCGTCCGCACGCCCAGTTCCGCGAGTCGGCGCGCCCCCTCGGGCCGCAGCCCGTGCAGCGCCCCCGACCGGTACAGCACGCCGCGCCGCAGCGCACCGACCCCGCCCGCGTCCCGGACGTTCCGCACCCCCGCGACCTCGACGGCCGGCGCCGCCGGGCCGAGGACGGTCTCCTCCGCGATCTCCACGCCGTGCCCCTCCCGTGCCGCCGCTCCGTGGGCAGACGATACCCGGGGTCCCGCACCGGCCCGCGGTAGCCCGGACGGGTGGTGCTCGGCATGCCGTGGGGGTGGCCGGGATGCCCGGCGGCCGGTGCTCGGGGACGATCGTTCAGCCCAGCTACGACCGCCCTTAAGAATTCCTCGATGGACCGGACCTGCTCCGGCACGGCAGATTTCACTGTGCCCGGCGCGGCAGGGGTTGCAGCGCCGGGCTTCCGTTCCACCCTCCCCCAGGAGCGCTCGCCGTGAAGGCACTCGTCAAGCACCAGGCCGAGCCAGGTCTCTGGCTGATGGACGTCCCCATGCCGGAGATCGGCCCCGCGGACGTGCTGATCAAGGTGCTGCGCACCGGCATCTGCGGTACCGACCTGCACATCCGCTCCTGGGACGGCTGGGCGCAGCAGACCATCAAGACCCCGCTGACCATCGGTCACGAGTTCGTCGGCGAGGTCGCCGCGATCGGCGCGGCCGTCGCCGACATCGAGGTGGGCGACCTGGTCAGCGGCGAGGGCCACCTGGTCTGCGGCAAGTGCCGCAACTGCCTGGCGGGCCGCCGCCACCTCTGCCGCAACACGGTGGGCCTGGGTGTGGGCCGCGACGGCGCCTTCGCCGAGTACGTGGCGCTGCCCGCGTCCAACGTGTGGGTGCACCGGGTGCCGGTGGACCTGGACGTCGCGGCGATCTTCGACCCGTTCGGCAACGCGGTGCACACCGCGCTGTCCTTCCCGCTGGTCGGCGAGGACGTGCTGATCACCGGCGCCGAGCACGACGGCGGTCCC
>NZ_JBEYFP010001117.1:0-1667 GCF_040634455.1 Kitasatospora sp. NPDC007106 | reverse complement strand
CCCCGGTACCGGACGGAATCCGGTCCGTGTGCGGCCTCGTGACGGGCCACCAGTATTCGCACCTCGTCCGCGGGGAGCGTCCGGAGCCACGAGCGGAGAGCGGGGATCGAGGGCATGCCCGTGATCCTTGCACGCAGCAGGCACGCCGACCAGGGCTTTGCCCGGTTGGTCCGGGCCGGTTCCGGGCGCTCGATCCGGCGTTCGGGCGGGTGGTACGGGCGCGGGCGCGGCACCCCTCAGCGCAGCGGGCCGCCCTCCCGTTGGTGGCGGCCGGGGGTGGTGCCGAAGGCCTTCCGGAACGACTCCACGAACGAACTCGGCGAGGACCAGCCGCAGGCCGCCGCCACCGAGGTCACCGAACGCCCCGCGGCCAGCAGGGTCAGCGCGCGGTGCAGTCGCAGCTGCGCCCGCCACTGCGGGAAGCTCATGCCGGTCTCCTGCCGGAACAGCCGGCTCAGCGTGCGCTCGGACGCGCCCACGGCGGCGCCGAGTCGGGCCAGTGTCCGGTCGTCGGCCGGGTCCGCGGCCAGCAGGTCGGCGAGGTCCCGCAGCCGCGGGTCCGAGGGCGTCGGCAGCTCCAGGCCGAGGGCGGGCGCCCGGCACAACTGGTCCAGCGCCACCCGCTCCAGGGCGCGGAACTGCTCGCCCTGCGGCGGCTCGGGACCGCTCATCACCTCGACCACCTCCCACAGCAGCCGGCTGACCGCCAGCACCGCCGGCCGGTTCAGCGCCAGCGGATTGACCTCCGCGGGGAAGCTCAGACTGCGCAACTCGCTGGGCCCGTGGGCCCGGTGGGCGTGCGGCACGCCGACCGGCAGCCAGACCCCGCGGTGCGCGGGAACCGCCCAGCTGCCCTGCGGGGTGGACACCTCCAGCACGCCGCGACCCGGGCAGATCAGCTGGTTGACGGTGTGGAAGTGCCAGTCGATCCGCTCACGGTGGGCCAGCGGCTGCCGGGTCGGGCCGGTCAGTTCCCGGCGGGTTGGCGACATGGATCGGCAGAGTATCGGAAGCCCGTCCCCGGTGCCGCGGGCCAGGCTGGTCACCGCCGGCGAACGCTCGCCGGCGAGCCACCGAGGAGGCGGGATGACCCTGGACGACACCGCGCACCGGAACGCCACCGGAACCGGAGCACCCGCAGTACCCGCGGCAGCCGGGCCGCCGGAGTCCGGCGGGGTCTGGCGGCGGATGGGCCTGTGGGGCGCCGCGCACGCCGTCGACGACTTCTACCAGGGCCTCGTCCCCGCCGTGGTGCCGTACTTCGCGCTCGACCGGGGCTACGACTACGTGGCGGTCGGCGGGCTCGCGATGGCGGCCACCGTCGGCAGCGCCGTGCCGCAGCCCTTCGTCGGACTGGCCGTGGACCGCTGGCGGCTCGGCGGGACGGCCACCCTCGGCGTGGCCCTGGCCGGGGTCGGCCTCGGTGCGGCGGGGCTGGTGTCCTCGTACGCCGCGGTCTGGCTGCTGGTGCTGCTGTCCGGGCTCGGGGTGGCGATGTTCCACCCGGCGGCCGGGCGCTCCGCGCGGGAGGCGGCGGGCGGCAGCACGACGGCGATGAGCGTGTTCGCGGCGGGCGGCAGCGTCGGCTTCTTCCTCGCCCCGGTGCTGGCCAGCGGTGGCGTAGGCGGTGCCGCCGCGCCAGGGGGTGTGGAAGACGGGCTGGGCAC
>NZ_JBEYFP010001116.1:0-1668 GCF_040634455.1 Kitasatospora sp. NPDC007106 | reverse complement strand
CACCGGGCGGGGCGGATCGCGTTGCGGGCGGTCGGCGCCGGCCCTCACCCGCGGTGACGCCACGGAGCCGGATGAGCGGAGGGAGGGCGGCGTGTGATTACCATCCGTATACGTTCTGTCTGCCTCGGTCACGATCCGACAAGGAACCGCCGTGGAACTCTGGCTGCTCAACCACTTCTCCGCCCTGACGCTGACCCTGGTGATCGTCGGCGGGTTCGTCCTGCTCGCGGTGGCCGGCAGCATCCTGACGTGCCGCCGGTACCCGGCGCTGGCGCGCGGGGACCACAACGAGATGGTGGGCGTGGTGCTCGGCATGTTCGGCGCGATCTACGGCATCATCCTCGCCTTCGTGATCGTCAACCTGTGGACCCAGCTGGAGACCGCCTCGACGGTGGTGGCGACCGAGGCGACCTCGGCGTCCAAGATCGTCCGGGACGTCGGGGCGTTCCCCGCCGAACCCCGGGCCGCGGTCAACGCGGCGGTCCGCGACTACGTGCACGCCGTCGTCGAGGAGACCTGGCCCCGGATGAAGGCCGGGACGGCGGACTACCTCGTGGCAGGGGCCCGGGTGGAGGCCGTCTACACGGCGCTGCGCGCGTACGAGCCGCAGAGCGCGGTGGAGCAGGCGTACTACGAGCAGGCCGTCGCGAGCCTGGACGACGTGGTCACGCAGCGCCGGGCCCGGATCGACCAGAGCAACCAGGAACTCCCGATCCTGCTGAAGGTCCTGGTGCTGGGCGGTGCCCTGGTGATGCTCCCGCTCACCTTCCTCTACGGCAGCCGCAGCAGGCGCATCCGGCTCGTGTTCGTCGGGGCGGTCGCCGCCCTGATCGGCTTCAGCCTGCTGCTGGTCGTCGTCCTCGACCGCCCCTTCGCCGGTGACCTGTCGGTCAGCCCGGCACCGTTCAAGGAGAGCGCCCTCGCGCAGTTCTGGTAGCCGGATCAACGGCGCGTCAGGACCGCGACGTCCGGGCCGAAGACGACCGCCAGCCGCCCGTCCTGCGCCAGCGCGAGTCCGCCGACCGCGGCAGGGAACGCGTACGCGCCGATCTGCCGCCCCGCGGTGGCGTCCCACACCCGCACGGTGCCGTCGCCGCACCCGGTGACGACGGCGGGACGACCGTCCAGCATCCCCACCGCGCCGGCCGACACCGTGCCGGTGTGCCCCGTCAGGGGCGGCCCCGTCCGGTCACCCGTGGCCAGGTCCCACAGCTGGGCCGTTTCCGTCCGGTGCCCGGTCAGGAGGAGGTGACGGCCGCCGAGCGCCGCCAGGGCCAGGGCGCCGTCCTGCTCCGGCTGCACCCCGATCCATGCGCGCGCCGCGAGGTCCCACACGCGTCCCTCGGAGGTCGCCGCGACGAAGCGGCCCTCCACCACTGCGAAGGAGCGGATGGACGGGCTCGCGTACTCGCTCGTCGACCGTCCGTGCAGTTCCTCCCGGGTGGTCAGGTCCCGGATCCGGACCGACTCGCGCCGGTCGCGGCTGAGGAGGGTGAGCCGTCCCTCCACCGTGCCCACGGTCAGGAGCTCCACGGCGGCGGTGTGGCCGGTCAGGGGCCCACCGAGCTGTCCGCCGTCGTCGAGGTCGCGGATCCGCACCTCGGTGTCCGCGCCACCGGTGACGAGGACGGGGCGGCCGTCCACGACGGCCGTGGCGACCGCCCGCAC
>NZ_JBEYFP010001115.1:0-1670 GCF_040634455.1 Kitasatospora sp. NPDC007106 | reverse complement strand
GCCCGCGGTCGCCGTCCGGCGCCCGCCGGCCGGGGCGCGGCCGTGACGCCCGACCAGATCCTGCTCGGTGTCGGGCTGATCGTGGTGCTCGCCGCCGCCTCCCAGCTGCTCGCCGCACAACTGCGCATCCCGGCGCTGCTCGTCCTGCTGCCGGTCGGCTTCGGCGCCGGGGCGCTCACCGACACCGTCGACCCGCAGCAGCTGCTCGGCCCGGCGTTCTCGCCGCTGGTCTCGCTGGCCGTCGCGGTCATCCTCTACGACGCGGGCCTCGGTCTGGAGCTGCGCCGGCTCCAGGCGCACAACCGCCGGGTCGTCGTCCGGCTGATCTGGCTCGGCACGCTGATCACCTGGGCGGCGGCGACGGCCCTGGCGGTGCCGCTGCTCGACATGCCGAAGCGGTCGGCGGTGATGCTGGGCGCGATCCTGGTGGTCTCCGGGCCGACGGTGGTCGGGCCGCTGCTGAACTTCGTCCGCCCGACCGAGCGGCTGCAGCGGATCCTGATCTGGGAGGGGACGCTGATCGACCCGGTCGGCGGCATCCTCGGCGCGTTCGTCTTCCACGGCGTCGTCTCGGCCAGCGGGGACGGCCTGCGCAGCGAGCTCGGCGGTTTCTGGCTCAGCATCCTGGTGGGCTGCGCGGGCGGTGCGGTGGGCACCGCCGTGCTCTGGCTGGTGCTGGACCGGCTGCGGCCGAACGAGATCCTCGGCACCACCGCGCAGCTCGCCGCGGTGATCGGGACGGCGGCGGCCTGCGACGCGCTGCGCGACGACACCGGTCTGATCGCCGCGGTGGTGATGGGCATGGCGATGGCCAACCTGCCGGGCCTCGACCTGCCCGTCCGCCGGCCGTTCCTGGAGACCCTGGTCTCGCTGATCATCGGTCTGCTCTTCGTCTCGATCTCGGCCACCGTCACCCCGGCCTCGCTGCGGCACGTGGTGCTGCCGGCGCTGGGCCTGGCAGCGGCGCTGGTGCTGGTGGTCCGGCCGGTGGTGGCACTGCTGGCGACGCTGGGCACCGACGTGTCGCGGGCGGAGCGGGCGTTCGTCGGCTGGATGGCCCCGCGCGGCATCGTCGCGGCGGCCACCGCATCCACCTTCTCGGCGACCCTGGTCGCGAAGGGTGTCGACGGCGCCCAGCGGCTGCTGCCCGCCACCTTCGTGGTGATCGTCGCGACGGTGACGGTGTACGGGCTGACGGCCTATCCGGTGGCCGGGCGGCTCGGGGTGCTGCGGCCGGCGCGGTCGCGGCCGCTGCTGGTCGGCGGCGACGCCTTCGCGGTGGACCTCGGGCTGGCGCTGCGCTCGCTCGGCCTGGACGTGCTGATGTGGGCGGGTGCCGACACCGAGCAGGACCGGATCACCGCGGCCGGGCTGGAGCTGGCGCCGGGCGAGCTGCTCGCCGCGGCGACCGGCGCGGGCGCCGAACTGGAGGGCATCACCGGGGTACTGCTGCTCACCGAGGAGGACGACTTCAACGCCCTGGCGTCGACCACCCTGCACGAGACGCTGGAGGGCGCGGTGTACCGGCTGGCGCCGGCGGCGGGCAGCCGGGGCGTGGTGGCTCCGTACACCGGCGGCGAGGCGCTGTTCGGCCCGGGTCTGACCCGGCCCGAGCTGGCCCGGCAGTACGGCGAGGGGGCGCGGGTCACCACCTCGCCGGCGGACGGCGG
>NZ_JBEYFP010001114.1:0-1673 GCF_040634455.1 Kitasatospora sp. NPDC007106 | reverse complement strand
GGGTGCGCTCGCGGGCGGCCCAGCGGCGGACGCGGTCCGGGTCCAGCGGGGTGCCGTGGCCGACGTGCAGCCGGGCCGGGTCGCGGGCGAGCATCGCGTCCAGGCTGTCGAGGTTGCCGAGCGGGTCGTCGTGGAACGGCGGGTTGGCCGGCCGGCCGGGGATCAGCCCCATGAAGGAGTTGGCGACCAGGTCGCCCGCCACCAGGTCGCCGTGGTCGGTGAGCACGGAGACCGAGCCGGCGGTGTGGCCGGGGGTGGGCACCGCCCGCGCGGCGATGCCGAATTCGTCCAGCGGGGTCTCGCCGCGCAGCAGGACCTGCGGCTCGAAGGGCTCGGCGCGGACGTGGAGTCGGCGGCCGCGGCTCATCAGGCGGCCCATCGGTCCGGTGGGCAGGTAGGGTTCGCGGACCCGCCCGGTGCGGTAGGGCCCGAGATCGGCCGCGTGGGCGGCGATCGGCGCGCCGGTGAGGCGGTGGAGTTCGGCCGCGGAGCCGAAGTGGTCGATGTGGCCGTGGGTGATGACGATCAGCGCGAGGTCGCCCGGGTCGACGCCGAGCCGCTCCAGGTGCCGGCGGATCTGTTCCCCGCTGCCGGGGATCCCGGCGTCGACGAGCACCGGGCGCCGCCCGGTGAGCAGGTAGGCGTTGACGGCGTGCCGGCCGAGCACGGGGATCGGCGTGACGGTGGTACGGGACACGGGTGTTCTCCAGGGGGAGGGTGCGGCGGCCGGCGCCGTGCGCGGGCAGGCCGAGGAGACCCCACGCGAGGTCGCGGGGGGGGCAGGAGGGGAGTCGGTCAGCGGAAGCGGCGGCGGTAGTCCGCGGGGGTGGTGTTGAGGCCGCGGCGGAAGGCCCGGTGCAGGGTCTCGACGGAGCCCAGGCCGCTGGCCCGGGCGACGTCGGCGAGGGCGCGGTCGCTCTCCTCCAGCAGTCGGCGGGCCCGTTCCAGCCGGGTGCCCTCGACGTAGGCGGCGGGGGTGCGGCCGGTGTGCCGGGCGAACAGCCGGGAGAAGTGCCGCACGCTGAGCCCGGCCCGCGCGGCCAGCGCCTCGGTGGAGAGGTCGGCGGCGGGCTGTTCGGCGATCACCCGCAGCAGCGGGCCGAACCGGTCGTCGGGCGGCGGCGGGGCGGACAGCGGAACGCTGAACTGGCTCTGCCCGCCGGGGCGTTTGACGTACATCACCATGGTGCGGGCGGTAGCGAGGGCGAGGGCCTGGCCGTGGTCCTCGGCGACCATGGCGAGGGCGAGGTCCATGCCGGCGGTGATGCCGGCGCAGGTCCAGAGGCGGCCGGAGCGGACGAAGATCGGGTCGGCGTCGACCTCGGTCTCCGGGTGTTCGGCGGCGAGTTGGGCGGCGGTGAGCCAGTGCGTGGTCGCCGGCCGGCCCGCCAGCAGGCCGGCCGCGGCGAGCAGGTGGGCGCCGGCGCAGATGCCGCCGATCCGGGCGGCCCGGCCGGCGGTGGCGCGCAGCCAGTCGGTGACGGCGGGGTCGACCCGGGCGACGGGCGGGCCGTCGGCGGTGTCGACGGCGCCGGCGACCAGCAGGGTGTCGATGCCGCCGCCGACCCGGTCGAGCGTCAGGTCGGCGTGCAGGCGGACGCCGCTGGAGGTCGTGACCGGCCCGGGTTCGGCTGCGGCGATCTCCACCCGGTAGCCGGGCCGGGTGCCGCCGA
>NZ_JBEYFP010001113.1:0-1676 GCF_040634455.1 Kitasatospora sp. NPDC007106 | reverse complement strand
GCCGGTACGGACGCCTGCGGGCGGACAGGTCGCAGACCGCGACCCGCCCGCGGTCGAACCCGACGAGGGCGGTGGGGCGGCCGTCGAGCACCGCCAGCGCCGCCGTCTCCGCGAACCCCGGAACGTGCCCGCCCCGCTGCTCGCCCGTGGCCAGGTCCCAGACGTACGTCTCGTAGACGTTGGCGCTGATCGCCACCGGGCACTCGACCACCGGGTCCGTCGCCAGGAGGTGCGTCATGGCGTTGACCTCCAGGGTGATGCAGCGGCGGAACCCGTCGTCACCGTCGTCGTCACCGCCGCCCTCCGCGGCCGCCGGCAGGTCGGACGGCGGATCGGCGAGGGGCCCGGAATCCTCCGCGCCGTCGCCCCCGGCGCGGAACTCCCGTCCCGTGACCAGGTCCCACCTGCGGACGACACCTTCGGCGTGGCCGGTGACGGCGACGGGCCGGCCGTCCACCACCGCCGTCGCCAGCGCCGGCACATGGCCGGTGCGGATGGTCAGGAGCGCGTCCGTGCGGGCGAGGGCGGCCAGGTCCCACACCCTCACCACGCCGTCGGTGCTGCCGGCCACCAGGACGGGCCGGCCCTCGACCCGTGCGGTGGCCAGCGTGAAGATCCGGTCGTCACCGCCGGCGCGGTACTCGCCGACCGGCTCCCCCTCGTCGAGGTCCCACACCAGGACCGTCCCGTCGGAACCGACGGTGACGGCCACGGGCCGCCCGTCCACCACCGCCGTCGCCAGACGGCACACCCCGCCGGGGTGACCGGTCGCGGCCCGGCCGAGCTGCCCGCCCGTGACCGGATCCCACCAGAGCAGCGTGCCGTCCGCGCAGCCCGCGACGGCGAGTCCACGCCCCTCCACGACCACGGTCGCCACCGCGGTCACCCCGGCCGGCGCGGGCAGTGCGTGCCGCAGCCGGGAGTCCAGGCCGGTGCCGGTCGCCCACTGCACCGTCCAGGGACCGTCCGCCTCCTGACGGACCGGCACCTCGGTGAGACCGGTCAGCAGCTCCCGCTCGCCGTACCGTGCCGCGTCCAGCGCCAGCACCTGCCGCCGCACCACCGGACCGGCGTCACGGTGCACATGCCCCGACGCCCGGTACACGGCAGCCGCCGCCACCTCCCGCGGCCCGACGGCGCCGTCCAGCGCCGCCGCGACCTGCTCCGGCGCGGCCGTCACCAGCCACCCCGGATCGGTCAACCGCCCGTCCACCGGCGCGACTCCGTCGACCGGACCACCGCTGCTGAACTCACCGGACATGACCGGGCTCCTCCTTCGTCGGGTCGGCCGACCGCCAGGCGTCGGCGAACAGGACGGGCAGCGGGCGGGACGGCACCACCGCCGTGTGCGCGCCGCTCGCCCGGGTGGGGTCGGCGGGCAGCAGGGCACGCTTCCCGGCCTCGACCGGCAGCCGCGGCACCTTCAACTCCAGCCACGGGCCGGGGAGGAACAGGCTGCGCCCGGCACGGGAACGGCGGGCCTCCACGACGAGCCCGGTGCCGCGGACCTGCTGCTGTGCGGCCTTCAGCGCGGCCGGCGACCAGCCCGTCCACTGCCGCACCCGGCGGTCGGTGGGATCGGGCAGGGCCAGCAGCATCAGATGGAGCGCCGCCGCGTCCGCCGTGACGCCGAGGGCGGCGGCGCACGCGGCGACGACCTCCGGCGCGCTGCGCCG
>NZ_JBEYFP010001112.1:0-1677 GCF_040634455.1 Kitasatospora sp. NPDC007106 | reverse complement strand
GCCGTCGCGGACGCGGAACAGGCGTTCGCTCTCCTCGCCGACGGACTGCGGGACCTGACGCCGCGCCGGTGACCCGAGAGTGCACCGGCGGCCCGAGGGTGCCCCGTGTGCAGGGGCGCCTGCCCCGGACGCCGTGCTGTGCGATCAGCTGATGATTCGTCCGTCGAGGGGAACCGTTCGCGTGGGAACCGGCCGCCCCGCTCCGCGCCGTCCGATGATGCTGGCGTCGCCCGCACGGGCCTGCGGTCCCCAGCCCCGTCCCGCGGCTGCTGCGGCCCGTGCGTACCCGAAGGAGGTAATCCCTTGTCCGACCAGGACGAGAAGGCGGAGCAGAGCGTCGGCGCCTTCACCCTCGCGGCCCCGCTGGACTCCACCGCCCCCACCCCGCTGCCGTACCCCGTACCCACGCCCGACGAGGAGTGGCAGCTCCCCAACGGCTTCGCCCACGTCTTCTACGGCGAACGCAACCGGGGCATCACCCGCCCCGTGATCATCGCCGACGGCTTCAACCTCGGCCGCAGCGACCTCACCTGGCTCTACGCCGGCCTCGACCGCGACTACCCCTTCCTGACCGAGCTCCGCCGCCGCGGCCGCGACGTCGTCCTGCTCGGCTTCGACGAGCGCTCCGCCTCCATCACGGCCAACGCCGAGGCCGCGATCGCCTGCATCATGCGGACCGGCGCCGAGCAACTGGGCTCCGCCGGGCTGACGGTCGGCGGTTTCAGCATGGGCGGCATCATCACCCGCTACGCTCTGGCGCGGCTGGAGATGCAGCGGATGGACCACCGCACGCGGCTGTACTTCTCGTACGACAGCCCGCACCGCGGCGGTGTCGTCCCGATCGGGCTCCAGGCGTTCTCCCACTTCATCCCCGTGCCCAACGACTTCGCGCGGCAGATGAACAGCCCGGCCGCGCGGCAGATGCTCTGGCGGCACTACGACCCCGCCACCGGGACGATCGGCGTGGCCCCCGAGCGCACCGAGTTCCTGCAGCAGCTGGAACGGCTCGGCGGCTGGCCGCGCCTCCCGCGCCTGATCGGCGTCGCCAACGGCCGCGGCGACGGCACCGGCCTCGCCGTCGAGCCCGGCGACATCACCCTCACCGTGAACCGGATCTACCCCGGCACCACCTTCTACGCCCAGTCCCAGGGCGACGACGCCGTCGTCGCCGAACTCAAGCGGCGCTTCCCCAAGGCCGAGAAGACCGTCACCACCAGCGGATTCCCCGAGCTCGACGGGGCCCCCGGCGGCACGCTGCGCTCCTACGGCATCCTCGCCGACATGCTCGAGAAGTTCGGGGCCCAGGTCGACCTGCGCCACGAACACGTCTGCTTCGTCCCGTCCGTCAGCGCGGTCTCGATCCGCGACCTCGACGACAACAAGGCCCTGTACGCCGACATCGACGACATCGACCCGTCCGAGAGCGACCTCGACGACTTCCTGTGCTCCAGCACCACCACCGAACACACCGCCGTCACGCGTGAACTCGGTGAATGGATCCTGGACCGCCTCCCCGACTGATCCGAACCGCGCCCGGCACCGACGGGCGCACCCGGACCGACCGGCGGGCGCCGCGACACCCGGGGGCGCGCCCCGCCCAAGCGGATCAGGCCCGGGGAAAGCACAGTATGCAGCGCGGCGGGGGTGGAAAAAAGGGAATTCAGGGGGTGTGGGGAG
>NZ_JBEYFP010001111.1:0-1677 GCF_040634455.1 Kitasatospora sp. NPDC007106 | reverse complement strand
GCTGCCCCGGTCGCCGTACGGGCGGCAGCGGCCGGCGCCGTGCCGCACCCCGGTGCGGGCCAGCCACTCGCGGACCAGCCGGGTCTTGCCGAGCCCGGCCTCGCCGTGCACGGTGAGCAGCCGGGCGCCGCCCGCCACGGTGCGCGCCAACGCCTCGTCCAGCAGCCGCAGTTCGGCCTCGCGGCCGACGAACGGGGTGTCGAAGCGGCGGAGCAGCTCCGGGGCGTCGCCGTGCAGGGCCAGCAGCCGGTGCGCGGGGACGGGCTCGGTCTTGCCCTTGAGGGCGAGCGGGCCGGCCGGCTCGGTCAGCGCCGCGTTCGGGCCGATCGCCCGCAGGGTGTCCGGGCCGATCAGGATCTCGCCGGCGGCGGCGTTCTGCTCCAGCCGGGCGGCCACGTTCACCACCTCGCCGGAGACCAGCGCCTGCCGGGCGGAGGCGTCCGTACTGGCCACCGCCTCACCGGTGTTGACGCCGATCCGGACGTTCAGCCGCACCCCGAGGACGGCGAGCCGGTCGTTCAGCCCGGCCAGCGCGTCGACCATGTCGAGGGCGGCGGCGGCCGCCCGGCGGGCGTCGTCCTCGTGCATCACCGGGATGCCGAACACGGCCATCACCGCGTCGCCGATGAACTTCTCGACCCGGCCTCCGTGCGCCTCGATCCGCTCCGTCATCAGCTCGAAGTACCGCAGGGTCACCGAGCGCAGCGCCTCCGGGTCGAGCCGGCCGGAGAGCGCGGTGGAGCCGACCAGGTCGCAGAAGAGCACGCTGACCATCCGGCGTTCGTCCGCACGGGCCGCGGACACGGCCGCGGCGGCGAGCGCGGCACCGCAGTACGGGCAGAAGCGGGCACCGGCGGGCGGCTCACCCGCGCAGCTGGGACAGGCCACGGCGGCCTCCTCTCCGAAGAAGTGACGGAACGTCAGGACCGGACGATCAGAACAGGGCGCCGCCGGCCACCGTGGTGTGCGCCTGCACCTCCGGCTCCACCTCGTCGAGGCGCGCCTTGAGGTCGAGCAGCAGCGCCAGCTCCTCCGCGCCGAGGGTGCGGAACACGCCCAGCTGCTCGTCGGTGAAGGTGGCGACGGGGAAGCCGGCCGCGGCGAGGGCGGTGAGCACGGGGTCGTCGGCGGGGTTCATGCGGGGTCTCCAGAGGACGGGCCGGGGTGGGCCAGCGAACGGAACAGATGGGTGGTGGCGGTGACGGTGTGCAGGGCGCTCACCGTGACGGCGCTCTCCTGCCGGACGTCCAGCGGCAGACCGTCCAACAGGGCGTCCAGGTCGGCCCGGTGGCCGGCGTCGAGCACGGCGTGGTCGTGCACGGTGCGGAAGGCCGCCGTCGGCAGACCGGTCTCCGCGGCGAGC
This sequence comes from Kitasatospora sp. NPDC007106, assembly GCF_040634455.1. Lineage (NCBI taxonomy): Bacteria > Bacillati > Actinomycetota > Actinomycetes > Kitasatosporales > Streptomycetaceae > Kitasatospora > Kitasatospora sp. NPDC007106. The sequence continues at coordinate 314 of NZ_JBEYFP010001111.1, read as the reverse complement.
CGGCCGGCCAGCCACGGCGCCGGCGCATGGCCCTCCAGCACCGTCATGTAGCCGAGCAGGGCCACCGGGTGGACGTGCTCGATCCAGTAGTACTGCGGGCCGACCAGCCGGGCCGCGGCCACCGGCGGCGGACCCGCGTCCGGCGCGGCGCCGGCGGCCGCCAGGTCCTCCAGCAGCCAGTCGTCGTGGCCGCGCTCCTCCTCGACGTGCCGCTCCAGGTAGGCGCCGAGCGGCCCCGCCACCCGGTCCCCGGGCCCGGCCGCGGCGCAGCGCCGCGCGGCGAGCTCCATCAGCGGCACGGAGGCCCGCACCAC
>NZ_JBEYFP010001110.1:0-1678 GCF_040634455.1 Kitasatospora sp. NPDC007106 | reverse complement strand
GCCCCGGCGGCGCCCTCAGCGGCGGGGCGGCAGCGGCACGAAGCCGCTGGTGCGCGCCGCGTACTCGGCCCAGCCGGGCTTGTCCGCACCCATCTGGCGTTCCAGCATCGGCTTGCCGCTGCCGAAGGCCAGCAGCCAGGTCATCAGCAGCGGGCTGCCGACGAAAGCCCAGCCGATCGGGGTGTCCGCGGCGAGCAGGAAGATCCCCCACCAGACGCAGGCGTCGCCGAAGTAGTTGGGGTGCCGGGTGTAGCGCCACAGGCCGCGGTCCATCACCCGGCCGCGGTTGGCCGGGTCCGCCTTGAAGCGGCTCAACTGCCGGTCGCCGACGGCCTCGAAGAACAGTCCGACCGCCCAGAGCGCGGTGCCCGCCCAGGCGAGCGGCCCGGGCCGGCCGGGCAGGTACTGGGCGGCCTGCACCGGCAGCGAGACGAACCAGACCAGGGCGGCCTGCAGCAGGTAGACGATGCGCACGGCGTAGAGCGTGCGGGCCCGGCCGGGCGGGCGGCGGGCGAGCATCCGGGCGTACCGCGGGTCCTCGCCGGTGCCGCGGGCCCGCCGCGCGATGTGCGCGGCGAGCCGGACGCCCCAGAGGGCGGTGAGCACGGTGGCGAGCAGCCGCCGCCCGTCGTCGCCGTACCCGGCCGAGAGCCCGTACCCGGTGAGCGCGACGGCGGTGAAGGCGAGGCCCCAGGCGACGTCCACGCCGCGGTGCCGGCCGGTGCGCAGCCCGACGGCGAGCGCGGCCAGCATCACCGCGAGGGCGGCGCCGGCGGCCGCCGCGAGGTTGACGGCGAAGGCGGCGGCGTTCACGGTGCCGCCGCGTACCGCACCGCGGGGCCGGCGGGCCGGACGGCGAGGATCTGGTCGACGCCCATCCGCCCCTCGGCGAACGCGAGCGAGCTGCCGGCGGTGTACAACTGCCAGAGCCGGACGGTCGGTTCGCCGACCAGGCCGGTGAAGTCGGCGTGCCGCTCCCGGAGGGTGTCGTACCAGGCGTCGATGGTGCGGGCGTAGTGCTCGCGCATCGCCTCGACCTGCCGGACTTCGAGCCCGGCGCCCTCCAGCAGGTCGACGGTGCGGCCGACCGGGCGCATGTGCATGTCGGGGGCGATGTAGGTCTCGATGAAGGCGCCTCCGCCGGGGGCGTTCGCGCCGCGGGACATCTGCTGCACCAGCAGCCGGCCCTGCGGGCGGAGCAGGCCCCGCAGCCGCCCGGCGAAGGCGGGGTAGTGCCGTTCGCCGACGTGCTCGCCCATCTCGATGCAGCTGATCGCGTCGTACGGCCCGTCCGCGAGGTCGCGGTGGTCCCGCAGCAGCACCTCGACCCGGTCGGCGAGACCGGCTTCGGCGACCAGGGCGGAGGCGAAGGCGTGCTGACGGCGGGAGAGGGTGACGGCGGTGACCCGGGCGCCGTAGTGCTTGGCGGCGTGCCGGGCGAGGGCGCCCCAGCCGCAGCCGACGTCGAGCAGGCGGCTGCCGGGGCGCAGGTCGAGCTTGCGGCAGACCAGGTCGAACTTGGCGGTCTGCGCGTCGGTCAGGCTCTCGTCGCCGGAGGTCCAGTAGGCGCAGGAGTAGGCCATCGCGGGGCCGAGCAGCAGGGCGTAGAACTCGTTGGAGAGGTCGTAGTGGTGGCTGACGACGGCCCGGTCCCGGCCGCGGCTGTGCAGGGTGCCGC
>NZ_JBEYFP010001109.1:0-1678 GCF_040634455.1 Kitasatospora sp. NPDC007106 | reverse complement strand
GCGATCGTCGCCGTGGCCCTGCCCGGTGCCGCCCCCCGGGTCACCGCGGAGCCGCCGGCCGCACCGGCGCAGGTGCAGGCGGAGGTCTTCAGCCAGCAGCCGTCCCCCTCCGCGTCCTCGCCGAGCACCTCGCCGAGCCCGAGTGCGTCGCCGACCCCGACGCCCTCGCCCAGCCCGACGCCGAGCCGCACCCCGAGCCCGAAGCCGACCCCGACGGCCACCCGCAGCAAGAGCCCGAGCCCCGACCCGAGCACGCTCAGCATCAAGCAGCAGGTCGTCCAGCTGGTCAACCAGGAGCGCAGCAAGGTCGGCTGCACCCCGGTGAAGTCCGACGACAAGCTGGAGCTCGCCGCGCAACGGCACTCCGACGACATGGCCGCGCGGAACTTCTTCGACCACACCAACCCGGACGGCAAGGGCCCGCAGCCGCGGATCGACGCGGCGGGCTACAAGTGGAGCAGCTGGGGCGAGAACATCGCCCGGGGCCAGCGCGACGCGGCGGACGTGATGAAGAGCTGGATGGACAGCCCCGGCCACAAGGCGAACATCCTGAACTGCGGCTTCACCGACCTGGGCGTCGGCGTCCACCTGGGCGAGGGCGGCCCGTGGTGGACGCAGGACTTCGGCTCGGCGCCCTGACCGGCGCCGCGGGGCCGCCGCCCGGCCGTGCACAATGGACGGGCCCCGGACACGCCGGGGGCCGACACCGGGAGCTGCCGTGAGCGAGGCCGTCCGCGACGAGAAGACCAAGCGCAGGGCGATGTTGATCCGCGCGTCGATCTACATCGCGGGCACCCACCTGTTCGCGGGCTTCGTGATCCTGCTGTTCACCCTGGGCGGGCGGCACTGAGCGCACGCCTCACGGCCCGGCCCCCCTTCCTCCGGGGGGCCGGGCCGCCGGCGTCCGGTACGGGTGTCAGCCGACCGCGGCGAAGCCGTTCGCCCAGAGGGAGTTGACCTTCCGCTTCTCGGTGGAGTTCGGGTAGGGGTTGGTGCAGGAGGTGCCGGGGCCGCCGCCGGACATCAGCTCGCTGCACGGGCCGGAGTAGTGGTCGGGCAGGCCGAGCACGTGGCCGGTCTCGTGCGCGGTGACGCGCAGCGAGCTGTACTGCCGGTTCTGCGCGTAGTCGAGGAAGATGTAGCCGCTGCCGTGGCCGTCGGTGCTGGCGTAGGAGCCGCGGGAGTCGTTGCCCTCGTAGTAGCGGAAGTCGGCGTTGCTGCCGGAGCGCAGCTGGACGTTGCTCACCGAGCCGTTCCAGATCTGGGCGCTCTGCGAGATGACGCCCGCGAAGGACGGCGCCCGGCTGGCGTCGTAGGTGACGACGACGGCCTTCAGGTAGGGGTGGGCGGCCTGCTTGGCCAGTGCGGACTTCATCACGGCCTGGTAGAACGCCTTGTTGCCGGCCTCCTCGGCGGCCGTGCCGGCGTAGCCCGCGGACGAGGTGTAGCCCTGGACGCCCTGCTGGACGGGGGCCTTGGCGGGGGCCGCGGAGGCGGGTGCCGCGGCGGCGCCGGACGCGAGGGCCAGGCCGAGGGCAGCGGCGAGCACGGTCATGGAGCGGTTCATGTGGGGGACTCCATTCGCGGGTCCCGGGGGCCGTGGGGAGGCCCGTCGGGACACGGTGACGGTTGATGCACCGAGCTTGGGGCAGCGTGGGCGGGCCGCGGAGATGCCAAC
>NZ_JBEYFP010001108.1:0-1680 GCF_040634455.1 Kitasatospora sp. NPDC007106 | reverse complement strand
GGGCCGTGCCGCCCGGTGCGGGCGGCGGTGCGCCGAGCGGCTGCACGGCGAGCAGCCACTCCCCCGGGCCGACGACGGCGCCGGGCCGGGCGAGTTGGCCGACGACCGTGCCGGGGCCGTCGGCGGTCAGCTCCCAGAGGCTGCCGTCGGGCAGCCGCACCGAGCCGAGCGTCCCGCCGGCCGGGTAGTCGGTGCCGGGGTCCACCGTCCAGCCGGTCAGCTCCGCCGAGGCGGCCGGGAAGGTCCAGGCCAGCGGGCGGGTGTGGGCGGGCGGTTCGACGGGCACCAGGCGGCGGTCGGCGGACCTCGCGGCCCAGGCGGCGGCGCCGTGGACGACCGCCAGGTCCGGGTCCTCGACCAGCCGCAGCGGCCGGTCGAGGCGTTCGGTGAGCAGGGCCCGGACGGCCGGGATCCTGGTGGTGCCGCCGACCAGCAGGACGGCGTCGACGTCCTTGGTCCGCACCGCGTGGTCGGCGAGCAGTTGCCGGCAGCAGGCCACCGTCCGGTCCAGCAGCGGGCCGACGAGTTCCTCGAGTTCGCCCCGGGCGACCCGGCTGGCCGGCCCGAGCGGGGTGAGGTAGTCCTCGACCTGGCCGGCCTCGGTGAGCTGGTGCTTGAGCCGGCGGACGAAGTCGCCGAGTTCCAGCCGGGCGCGCAGGGCTCCCGCCCCGCCGGCGCCGAGCAGCGGTTCCAGCCAGTCGCGGCCGCGTTCGCGGATCCGGCCGGCCAGCAGGGCGTCGATGTCCCGGCCGCCGCAGTCGTCGAGTGCGGTGTGGCCGAGCACCTCGGGCATGCCGTCCGGGCCGATCCGCACCAGGGCGGTGTCGAAGGTGCCGCCGCCGAAGTCGTAGACCAGCACGGTCTGCCCGGGGCCGAACGGCTCGCCGGCCACGGCGGCGTGCGCGGCGGCGACCGGTTCGGCGAGCAGTTCGACGCTGCGGAACCCGGCCTCGCGTCCGGCCTCCAGCATCGCCTCGCGGCGCGGGTCGACCGGCCCGTACGAGGCGGGCACCGTCACCACCAGGCGGTCGATCTCCGTACCGGTGACCGTGCGGCCCTGGCTGCGGAACTCGGCGAGCACGGCGGCGACCAGGTCCGTGACGGGGAGGAGCCGGCCGCCGAGCGGGACCGGTGCCCGTTCGCCGAGGTCGCGTTTGAACTCGGCGCGGTAGGAGCCCGGTTCGGCCCGCTTGCGGTTCTCCGCCGCGGACCCGACGAGCAGTCTGCCGTCCTCGCCGACGGAGACCGCCGACGGCCACGACAGCAGTCCGCTGGACGGCTCCTTCACCAGCCGCTCGCCCCGGTCCGTCACCACGGCCGCGGCCGAGGAGGACGTCCCGAAGTCCACCACGAGCACCGGCGCTGCCATGCCCCACCCCCTGGACGCATCCGGCCGGTCACAGAGCGTGCCGGTCTGGATGTGCCGCGAGACTAGCAGCGCGGAATCCTCCGGTTCCGGCGCTTCCCGGCCCCCGGGGGACACCGATGCGATCTCGTAATCGACCGTCCACGCAAGGATGTTGATGGACCGTCAGACAATGTGAGCGAGTCGTACCGATCTCGTCGGACACGGGAGCGGGGGCGCTGCGGGCCGGACGGGCCGGCGGGGTTCCGCCCCGGTGCCGCCCGGGGACCGCGACCATGGGGACGGGCCGCCGGTGCCGCCCGTGCGGGCCGGGC
>NZ_JBEYFP010001107.1:0-1680 GCF_040634455.1 Kitasatospora sp. NPDC007106 | reverse complement strand
GCGGTGTCCGTGCCCTCGCGCAGCTCGCCGGCGGCTGCGGCGGACGCGAGCAGCCGCTCGACCGCCCGGCGCTGGGCGAGGTGGGCGGCCAGGGCGTGCCGGTGGAGCTGCGGGTCGGTGAGGTCCAGGCAGAGGAAGGCCAGGTGGTTGGCGAAGCGCTCGGGGGTGTCCATGGGCGCCAGCCACTCGGTGACCAGCGCGGCGAGGGCGTCGAGGGCCGTGCCGTGCTCCGCGCGCGCCCGGCCGGCCGTCGCGTCGGCGTCCTTGACGGACTGCTCGGCGAGCGCGACCAGCAGGCCGCGCTTGGAACCGAAGCGCTGGACGAGGGTGCCGGGCACGAGTCCGACCTCCCGGGCGACCGCGGCCAGCGTGAGCCCGGCCGGGCCGACCCGGCCGATCACCTCCGCGGTCGCGCGCAGGATCACCACGTCGTCGACCCCGCGGGGACGCCCGGCCATGTCCCGCTCCTCCCATTAATAAATGCCTGTTCATTCATTAAAGCGGGCGGCCGGACGGAACCGCAAACCGCGGCACCGGTGTCCGCTGAGCGGGACCCCCCGTGTCGTGTCCACGGCCCTGCGAACTATCATCGGCCGGGTACAGCGTCCCTCCGGAGGTCGCCCCGGCATGCCCGGGCGGCCTCGGCGGCCGGAGGCGACTCATCTCACCGGAGCGGGGCCTGTGAGAGCCCTCGGACTGCCTTGTGTCGTCGTGTCCCGAACTTGCCGCGCTCTGAAACGACTTGGGAATACGATGACTTCTCTGCCCGGGCGCGGCCGCACCGCCGTCACCGCCGTCCTCTCCTCCGCCCTGCTGCTGAGCGCCTGCAGCGCAACCGGCTCAGGCAAGAGCGAGGCCGACCTCCACGACCAGCTCCCCGAGGCCGTCAAGAAGGCCGGAGTGATCCGGGTGGGCGCCTCGCTCACCGCCGCCCCGGTGATCTTCCGCGGCACGGAGGGCCAGCCGGACGGCCTCGACCCCGACCTCGGCGCCGCGATGGCCAAGGTCCTCGGCGTCAAGGTCGAGTTCCAGGACGCCGGCCCGTTCAGCAACGTGCTGCCGGGGCTGCTGGACAAGAAGTACGACGTCGCGATGTCCGGCATCACCGACAACCTCAACCGCCGCCAGGGGCTGGACAAGACCGGCAAGCAGGTCAACGACGGCGTCGACTTCGTCGACTACTACATGGCCGGCATCGGCATCATGGTCGGCAAGGGCAACCCGGCGAAGATCGCCAAGATCGACGACCTGTGCGGGCACGGCGTCGCCGTCAAGAAGGGCACCACCCACAACGACCTCGCCGTCCGCCAGAAGGCGGTCTGCGACGGCCAGGGCAAGCCGCTGAAGGTCGAGGAGACCACGGACGACGCCGGGGCCATGGAGGAACTCCGCAGCGGACGGGTCGACGCCTACGTCACCGACTACCCCAAGGCGCTCTACAACTCGCAGACCGCGGCCGGCGGCAAGGCCTTCGACATCGCCGGCCCCCAGCTCCAGCCCAAGCCGTACGGCATCGCCCTGCGCAAGAGCGACCAGCAGCTGCGCGACGTCCTCGCCAAGGCCATGCGGCGGATCGTCGCGGACGGCACCTACGACGAGATCCTGAACCGCCGCAAGCTCACCGTCGGCGCCATCCAGAGCCCCGTCGTCAACGGTGGCACCAGCTGACGACACCCCACC
>NZ_JBEYFP010001106.1:0-1689 GCF_040634455.1 Kitasatospora sp. NPDC007106 | reverse complement strand
GCGGCGAGCTCCCGGGTCACCGCGCCGGTGCCGGCCGCCGTCTCCAGCACCCGGGCGGGCCGGTCGGCCGTCAGCCGGGCGGCGAGGTCCCGGGCGTAGGGGCGGAAGAGGAGCGGCACCATGTACTGCTGGTAGGCGCCGGGGATCGAGCCGTCGAAGGCCATGCCGTCTGCCTCCCGTGGTGGGCGACCGTGGACCGGCGGGCCGTTCGCGGCCGCGGCCGGACTGCCGTTCCTGCGAGTGTGGCACGCCGGCAGGGCGGTGAGCAGCAGGATCGACGCCACCGCAGCCGCGGTGCACCACCAGGGGCCGCGCGGGGGCGCCTCTGGGGTGACCCACCCGCACGCCCTTTGAAGCCGTTCCTAGGCCACGGCGGCGCGGCTGCGTTCGGTGGCGATGCGCAGGGCGAAGGCGGCAAGCAGGGTGCCGGTGGCCCAGCCGTGCAGGCGCTGCAGCAGCGGGCGGCGGGAGAGGAAGCCGGCCAGTGCGCCGGCGGTGAGCACGAAGGCGGCGTTGCCGAGGGTGCCGACGGTGATCTGGGTGAGGCCGAGCAGGGCGCTCTGCAGGGCCACCTGCCCCTTCTCCGGCCGGACGAACTGCGGGAGCAGGGTGATGTAGAGGACGGCCAGCTTCGGGTTGAGCAGGCAGGTGAGGGCGCCCATGCCGAAGAGCTTGAGCGGCCGTTCGTGGGGCATCTCGGCGGCCCGGAAGGGCGAGTGGGCCGGCGAGCGGAAGGCCCGCCAGGCCAGCCACAGCAGGTAGCCGGCGCCGGCGAGCTTGAGCGCCAGGTAGGCGGTCGGGACGAGCGCGAAGAGCGCGGATATCCCGGCGACCGCGGCGGTGAGGTAGACGAGGAAGCCGAGCACGACGCCGCCGAGCGAGATCAGTCCGGCGCGGCGGCCCTGGCTGACGGACCGCGACACGCAGTAGATCATGTTCGGCCCGGGGGTCATCACCATGCCGAAGGAGACTGCGGCGATTCCGCCGATGGCACTCGCGCTGATCACCCGGCGAGCCTATCCCGACCCCCGCTCAGGTGTTCGACCACCCCGCCGCGCCGATGCCGATCCGAGACCGACCGACCATTGTTCGACATTGTCGAATGGCGTAGCGTCTTCACGAACGGGCTGCCCCCGCACCCGGCGCGCATGGCGACGACTGCACGCCCCGGCCTTGGCGGCCCCCGGGCCGCCTCCCCTGCCCGCGGCCCGCGCACCACCTGCCGAGGAGCCGCCGGATGTTCACCTTCACCAGCAGCGACGGCTTGGAGATCCACGTCCACGAGTGGCAGCCCGTCGGCCCGCCGCGCGGCATCGTCCAGCTCGCCCACGGCACGGGCGAGCACGCCCGCCGCTACGCCCACCTCGCCGCGTCGCTCACCGGCCAGGGGTACGCCGTGTACGCCGCCGACCACCGCGGCCACGGCCACAGCGTCGGCGCCGGCCCCGGCCACCTCGGCGAGGACGGCTGGAACCTGCTCGTCCAGGACATGGTCGCACTCTCCGACCTCGCCCACCGGCGCCATCCCGGGCTGCCACTGGTGCTGGTCGGCCACAGCCTGGGCTCCCTCGCCTCCCAGCAGTACGTCCTCGACCACTCGGAGCGGCTGGCGGGCGTGGCGCTCTCCGGCACCACCGCGCTCGACCGGCTGCTCACCGTCCTGGCCGCGGCCGGCGGCGACGCCGCGGC
>NZ_JBEYFP010001105.1:0-1689 GCF_040634455.1 Kitasatospora sp. NPDC007106 | reverse complement strand
CCCTCGTGGGCGTCGGCGAGCCGGGTGCCCTCCTCGGCGAGCGCGAGCGCGGCCTGCTCCGCCTCGGTGAACACGGTGGACTCGCGCCAGGCGGCGACCAGGTGCAGCCGGGCGGCGTCCTCGCCGGCGGCCGTGGCCTCCTTGGTGTGCATGTCGATGCACCAGCCGCAGCCGTTGATCTGGCTGGCCCGCAGCGAGACCAGTTCCTGGGTGGTCCGCGGCAGCGGCGACTGGTGGATCACCAGGCCGGCGTTGGCGAACCGCTTGGCGAACTTCGCGGCGAGCTCGTTCTCGAACAGGTTGAACCGGGCGTCCATGACGTCGTCCTCACTCGTGGTGTGCACTGGCGACCACAAGATGCCGCCGCCCCGGCCCGTGTGACGGCCCGTCGGTGTGACGAGCGCCACGGCCCGCGGGTGTCACGGGGCGGCGGCGAGCGGCGTCCTGTGGGCGTGACGCGGACGCGAGCGAGCGGGCAGGAGCAGCCGGTGGAGAACGGGCGGAACAGCCGGAGCGGGCGGAGCGGGGCCCCGACGGGGACGGATCCGGCCACCGAGGCGTTCGTCGAGCATCGCAATCTGCTCTTCACCGTCGCGTACGAGATGCTCGGCTCGGCCGCGGACGCGGAGGACGTGCTGCAGGAGACCTGGCTGCGGTGGGCGGGCGTCGACCTCGCCGAGGTGCGGGAGCCCCGCGCCTACCTCGTCCGGATCACCACCCGGCAGGCGCTCGGCCGGCTGCGGACGCTCGGCCGGCGCCGGGAGTCCTACGTCGGGTCCTGGCTGCCGGAGCCGCTGCTCACCGCACCGGACGTCGCCGAGGACGTCGAACTGGCCGACAGCGTCTCGATGGCGATGCTGCTGGTGCTGGAGACGCTCGCGCCGACCGAACGGGCGGTGTTCGTGCTGCGCGAGGTGTTCGACCTCGAGTACGGGGAGATCGCCGAGGCCGTCGGCAAGAGCCCCGCGGCCGTCCGCCAGATCGCGCACCGGGCGCGGGCGCACGTCGCGGCGCGGCGGCCGCGCGGGGCGGTGTCCCCGGCCGAGACCCGGGACGCACTGGACGCGTTCCGGCGGGCGACCGAGACGGGCGACCTGCAGGGCCTGCTCGACATCCTCGCGCCGGACGTCGTCCTGCTGGGCGACGGCGGCGGGATCAAGCAGGCGGTGCTCCGGCCGATCGTGGGCGCCGACAAGGTGGCCCGGCTGCTGGCCGCCGGCTTCGGCCGGCTCACCGCCGACCGCGCGCTCCAGCCGGCCCAGGTCAACGGCTGGCCGGCGCTGGTGCTGCGGCTCGACGGCGAGCTCGACACCGTCCTGGCGCTGCGCTTCGAGGACGGCCTGGTCACCGGCCTCTACGCGGTGCGCAACCCCGAGAAGCTGTCCCGGATGGGGCACGAGACCGAACTCTGCCGCTGAGCCACGGGCCGGGTCGGCCGCCCGCCCGGCGCCCGGTGAGGGGAGCAGAAGGAGGTCAGGGGGTCGGCGGTCCGGCGCGGTGGGCGAGGTGGCGGGTGCGGGCGGTGGAGAGGACGCGGCGGAGGTCGTCTTCCGGGATGTCGGGGGTGGGGGCGGGGGTCCGGCCGGGGTTCTGTCGTGGGCAGTCGCAGGGGCGGCGGTGGGTGCGGCCGTCGGTCGAGGTGTCGAGCAGGTCCGGCAGGGCGGCGAGGCGGGGGTGGGCGCGGACGGC
>NZ_JBEYFP010001104.1:0-1689 GCF_040634455.1 Kitasatospora sp. NPDC007106 | reverse complement strand
GGTGCCCGCGCGCCTCCTCTGGTCGTCCTGGAGGGGGCCGACGTGGTGTTGCAGGTGGGGGTTGATCAGCATTTGGGAGCCGCACCCCGACGTGGGGGCCCGCACCCCCCTCCACCCGCTGCGGGCCGCCGCCACCGTCGCCACCGGCCGCGGCCGCTCCCCCGTCGCGGAACTGCGGGCCTTCGCCCCGGACGTGGTGCACGTCCACAACCTCTTCCCCAACTTCGGCCGCAGCTGGGTCCGCAACTGGCCGGGCCCGCTGGTGGCGACCCTGCACAACTACCGCCCGCTGTGCGCCGGTGCAGCGCTCTTCCGGGACGGGGCCACCTGCACCGCGTGCCCGGACGGCAGCCCCTTCGCCGGACTGCGGCACGGCTGCTACCGGGGCTCCCGACTGGCCACCGCGCCGCTCGCCTGGGCCAACCGCCGCGGGCCGGACGGCGATCCGCTGCTGCGCCGGGCCGACCGGCTGGTGCTGCTCTCCGAGTCGGGCCGACGCACCTACGTACGGGCCGGCGTGGCCGCCGAACGCACCGCGCTGATCCCGAACTTCGTCGACGACCCGCTGCCCCGGCCGGCCGGCGGCACCGGGGGGCGGTGGCTCTTCGCCGGCCGGCTGACCCCCGAGAAGGGCGTGCTGGAGCTGCTGGCACGCTGGCCGGCCGACGAACCGCTGGACGTCGTGGGCGAGGGCGAACTCCTCGACCGGGCCCGGGCGGCGGCCCCGCCGCAGGTCCGCTTCCTCGGGCGCCTGGAACGCGCCGAGCTCCGCCGCCGGCTGCCCGGCTGGCGGGGCCTGGTCTTCCCCAGCCGCTGCCTGGAGGGCGCCCCGCTGGTGCAGGTCGAGGCGCTCGCCGCGGGGCTGCCGGTGCTCGCCTTCGAGGGCTCGTCCGTCGCCGAGACCGTCCGGGCCCGCGGCACCGGCACGGTCGTCCGCTGGGACGAACCGCTCGGCCCCGTCCTCGCCGCCGCCGGTGCCCGCTTCCCGGCCCTGCGGACGCACTGCCGCCGGACCTTCGAAGAACACTTCACCGAGGCCACCTGGCTGCGGAGCATCCAGGACCTGTACTGCGGCGTACTTGCGGCCCGCACGGCCCAGCGCTAAGTGGTCGGCGTCGCAATTCCTTCGGGGGTTGGTCAGGTTGTGAGGGCTGTGGAGGATTCTTCTGGGTGATCGGCGGCATGTCGGTCGAGCCTGGCCAGTAAATCGTTCAGGTCGGAGGTCGTGAACTTCCACTGGAACGGCTGTGCCGTGGCGTTGTAGCGGTCTTCGAATGCTCGGAACCGGTCCGAGACCTGCTTCAGGTCGGTGAAGTCGCTGGGTGAGACGACCTTGCGTTGGACGACGGAGAAGAAGATCTCCACCTGGTTCAACCAGGAGGCGTGGACGGGGGTGTGGACGAGCACGGCGGTCGGGTGGGCCGATGCCAGCCGGTCGGCGGCTTTTCGGCCGCGGTGGGAGGAGCCGTTGTCCACGACCCAGAACACGCGCTTCGCGCTAGCGTACGGCTCCTGGCTCATGACCTGGTTGACCAGGGCCATGAAGGGGGAGATGCCAGTGGTTGGCTCGCAGCGGCCGAAGACCTTCGCGTGGTGGACGTCGTAGGCGGCGAGATAGGCCAGGGCCCCGCCGCGGCCGTAGGTGTGGTTCACCCGCATCGTCCTGGCCTGCCCGGGGGCCAGGGTGGG
>NZ_JBEYFP010001103.1:0-1692 GCF_040634455.1 Kitasatospora sp. NPDC007106 | reverse complement strand
GCGGCACCTGGGGCCCCAAGGAGGCCGACGCCCTGCTCGTCGACAACGACACCTGGTACGACCCGGCCGGCTGACGCGGCCACGCCGCCCTCCCGTGCCGCAGCCCGGCGGGCCCCTGTTCACGGCAGTGGACCGCCGGGCCGCGGCCGCACCTGCGAGGACGGGTGGCCGCCCCCGTGCTGTCCCGAGGGGTCGCTGCGGCGCCCGGGTCCGGGTCGTAGGAGGACTTCGGATGGATCTGGTCCACTTTCGGATGGTGACGCCGCCGTCGCTCACCCAGCGGACGATCGACATGCTGACCGCGAACAGCGACGTCCTCAACCTGGTGGTGCTGCGGGCGGTGTCGAACTCGCCGGACGGCGACGCGCTCGAGTGTGACGTCATGAAGGCCGCCGCCAACGAGGTGCTGGGCGGCCTGCGCGGTCTGGGGATCGACCACGCCGGGTCCATCGCCGTCGAGGACGTCGAGATGATGTTCTCGCGGCACGCCGAGCGGATCGAGGCCGACCGGCCCAGCACGCTCGTCCACACGCCGCTGTGGGCCGCGGTCGAGGCCCACATCCGGGCGGAGGGGACCTACCTGCCGTCCTTCTACCTGTTCCTGGTCGTCGCCGGGCTCATCGGTGCGGTCGGCATCATGTCGAACTCCCAGATCCTCATCGTGGCCGCGATGGTGGTCGGCCCCGAGTACAACGCGATCGTCAGCATGGCGCTGGGCATCGACCGCGGCAACCGCCGCCGGGTCCGTGAGGGCGCCCGCGCACTGACTCTCGGATTCTCCCTGGCCATCGTGGTGACGCTGGGCTTCTCGGCGCTGTCGCGGGCCCTGGACCAGGAGTCCGACGCGTTCAAGCACGGGCTGCGGCCGGTGTCCCAGCTCATCGACACGCCCAACTTCTTCTCGCTGGTGGTCGCCGCGCTCGCCGGTGCGGTCGGCATCGTCTCGCTGACGGAGGCACGGGCGAGCGCGCTCCTCGGCGTCTTCATCTCCGTGACCACGATCCCGGCCGCCTCGGACATCGCCGTCTCGATCGCCTTCGCCGACTGGCACGAGGCCCGCGGCTCGCTGTTCCAACTCCTCCTGAACGTGGTCGTCCTCGTGATCGTCGGCGTCCTCACCCTCCGCCTGCAGCGACGCTTCTGGCGGCGGGCGGAGCGCCGCGCCGACGCGGGGAAGGACTGACCGGGCGCACGCCGACCGGGCGGACCACCGAACCGGCGCACGCGGTCAGCCCTGGCCGTGGGCGCGGGTGGGCAGCGCGGAGGCGTTCGGCACGGGACCCAGGAGCACGAGCGTGTCGTCGGCCGCCGGAACGACGTCCTGGGCCTCGGTGACGGGTTCGAGTCGGCCGTCGGCCCGCACGACGAAGAGCAGTTCGTGGCCCGGGGGGAACGGGTCGGCGGCCGGCCTCACGACGAAGCGCGCGCCGAGCTCGTGGCGGTCCTCCAGGACGCTCCGGACGAGGCCGGGCCCGAAGAGGACGCCACCGCCGGTGTACGGGGCGACGATGCCCTGGCCTCCGGGGTGCGGGCCGACCCGGTACACCGGACCGTCGAGGCTGTCCTGCACGACCACCGAGGCGAGCGCGTTCAGGTCGTCGTCGTCCGTGAGCAGCAGCGCGGTCGTGACGCCCTCCAGGCGGGCCCCGGGGTCGGTCGCCGTGGCCAGGAGCTCCCCCGGGGCCAGCTCCA
>NZ_JBEYFP010001102.1:0-1695 GCF_040634455.1 Kitasatospora sp. NPDC007106 | reverse complement strand
ACCTTCTCCACACCACTCTTTCCCTCCCCGCCGATCTTCCGATGTGCCAGGGCCGGCCCCGGAGTCCGGGCAGCACCGCGACCGGCGCCGCGGGCCCGCGACCGGGACGTAACGTCAACTCGACGGCTGGGAAAGAGAGGTGACGGAACGAAGGCGCAGCCGTCCGCTCCATGGTCACAAGCTGGTCTCGGCGATCCCGCCCCCTTGACGGTGCCATGCAACACGGGTGTCATATGTTGCATACCGTTTGAACGTGTTTGTTCTTGATGGATCTCGGGACGCCTGCTGCGACGGCCCGAGCGCACCCGCCGCGCCGCCGCCGGCGCATGCCCGAAGGAGCTCCCGTGTTCCGCACCACCACCCGTGCCGCCGCCGCGGCGGGCCTGCTGCTCACCCTCGGACTGACCACCGCCTGCTCCACCGGGCAGGAGTCGCTGAAGGGCGACGCGGGCCCCACGGCGCCGGTGAACGGCAGGATCTCGCTCACCTACCTGCAGAAGCAGGGCGATCAGGAGTACTTCGTGGGCGAGGCCGCGGGCGCCAAGGCCAAGGCCGCCGAACTCGGCATCGACCTCAAGGTGGTGAACCTCGGCAACGACGCCAACAAGACCGTCAGCGAGGTGCAGTCCGCCGTCGCGCAGAAGACCAACGGCATCATCATCGTCGTGCCCGACCCCGCCGTCGGCCCGTCGGTCGTCCAGGCCGCCCGGGACGCCAAGGTGGCGCTGCTGACCTCCGACGACCAGATATGCGCCACCGGCCCGGACCCGGCGGCCTGCAGCAAGGACGACCTGGTCGCCCGGATCGGCTTCTCCGGCCGACAGATGGGCACCGAGGTCGGCAAGCGCGCCGCCGAGGAGTTCAAGAAGGCCGGCTGGAACCCGGCCGAGACCCGGATCGTCTCCGCCTGGAAGCAGGACGTCACCGTCTGCGGCGACCGGGTGAAGGCCGCCAAGGAGGCCTTCGCCGCCGGGTCGGGCGCCCAGGTGCAGAACATCGACGTCGCCACCGACAACACCCCCACCGGCGCCCAGGACAAGATCGCCGCGACCGTCACCGCCAACGCGGGCGTCAAGCACTGGGTCGTCTGGGGCTGCAACGACGAGAACGTCCAGGGCGGTGTCACCGCCATGGAGAACGCGGGCATCGGCGCCGACAACGTCATCGGCGTCGGCCTCGGTGCCTACCTCGCCTGCAAGGACTGGAGCGGCAGCAAGCCCTCCGGCATGAAGGCCGCCCTGTTCATCAACGGCAAGGACGTCGGCGCACTGGCCGTCCAGACCATGTACGACCGGCTCAAGAACGGCAAGGACTTCCCGAAGGAGGCCTTCGCGCCCACCACCATGGTCGACCCGACCACCTGGAAGTCCGCCGGCATCAGCTGCAGCTGACGCCCCGCCGGCCGATGCCGGTACGCCCGAGGGCCGGGCCGGCGTCGGTCCCTTCTCCGCGCAGCTCCGCGAACCCTCCCCGCACGAATCGAAGGTGACCCCATGAGCCGAGCCCACGACGAGAAGCCGGATCCCCGTCCGCCCACCGCCCCGGCCCCGGGCAGCGCCGGAGTGCGCAACCTCTCCAAGCGGTTCGGCGCCGTGCAGGCCCTGTCGGACGTCACCCTGGACTTCCCCGCCGGCCGGGTCACCGCGCTGATGGGCGAGAACGGCGCCGGCAAGTCGACCCTGCTGAAGATCCTCA
>NZ_JBEYFP010001101.1:0-1695 GCF_040634455.1 Kitasatospora sp. NPDC007106 | reverse complement strand
CCGTACCCGGCCCGTCCCTGATCACTGACAACGGCGGCGTCTTCCCCCGCGGCCTGATGCCGATGCTGCTGATCATCCAGGGCGTCGTCTTCGCCTACGCCTCGGTGGAACTTGTCGGCGTCACGGCCGGGGAGACCGAGAACCCCGAGAAGATCATGCCGAAGGCGATCAACTCGATCATGTGGCGCGTGGGCCTGTTCTACGTCGGCTCGGTCGTCTTCTTGTCGATGCTGTTGCCGTGGAACAGGTACGGCGCCGGCCAGAGCCCGTTCGTGACCGTGCTCTCCCACATCGGCGTCCCGGCGGCGGGCGGCGTGATGAACCTGGTCGTCCTCACCGCCGCCATGTCCTCGCTCAACTCGGGCCTCTACTCCACCGGCCGCATCCTGCGCTCCATGGCCGTCAACGGCTCCGCCCCGCGGTTCACCGCCCGTATGAGCCGCAGTCAGGTGCCGTACGGCGGCATTCTGCTCACCAGCGGCATCTGCGTCCTCGGCGTCGGCCTCAACTTCGTGGTCCCGGCCGATGCGTTCGAGATCGTGCTGAACTTCGCGGCGATCGGCATCCTCTCCACCTGGGGCATGATCATGGTCTGCCACCTCCTGTTCTGGCGCAAGACCCGCGACGGCGAACTGACCCGCCCCGTCTACCGCCTGCCCGGCTCCCCGTGGACCGAACTCGTGACCCTGGCCTTCCTCGCCTCGGTCCTGGTCCTCATGTACGCCGACGGCGGGGCCGCGCGCACCACCGTGCTGTGCGTGCCGCTGATCGCCGGAGCACTGGTCGTCGGCTGGTACGCGATCCGCGGCCGCCTCGCGCGCGCCGCCGCGACCGACGGCTGAGCCGGCGAGGCCGGGCACGACCGATCCGGCCGGGCACCCCCTTCGGCGAGGCCGTCGCGTGCCCCGCACCGCGGCCGGCAGCAACCAACCATCGAACGAGGCAGTGATGCGCAGCAGTTTCCCCGCGGACGCGCCCGCGATCCGTGAACCCCTGCACGCACCCGTCGCCCACGTCACCCGGGGCGGTGTGGTCGAGGGCATCCACTACGGCTCCGTCGTCGTCCTCGGTGACGACGGGGAGGTCAGGTTCTGCATCGGCGACATCGAGGCGGCCTGCTACCCGCGGTCGGCCCTCAAGCCCGTGCAGGCCGTCGCCATGGTGCGGGCCGGGCTTCCGCTCGACGGCGACCTGCTCTCCCTCGCGATGGGCAGCCACTCCGGTGAGGACCGCCACCTCGCCGGCACCCGGCGGATCCTCGAACTGGCCGGCGTCACCGAGGACGACCTGCGCAATGTCCCGGACCTGCCGTACGGTCAGGCCGCCCGCGACGCCTGGGTGCGCGAGGGCCGCCCGCCGTCCCGGCTCGCCCAGAACTGCTCCGGCAAGCATGCCGCGATGCTGTACCTCTGCACGCTCAAAGGCTGGCTGCCGGAGACCTACCTCGACCCGGCCCACCCGCTCCAGAGGGCGATCGCCGAGGCCGTCGAGGAGCTCACCGGGCAGCGCATCGCGAACGTCACCGTCGACGGCTGCGGCTCCCCGCTGTTCTCGGTGTCCTTGCACGGCCTCGCCCGCGCTGCCGCCCGGATCGCCGCGGCGCCGCCGGGCACGGCCGAGCGCCGGGTGGCGGATGCGCTGCGCGGCCACCCGGAGATGGCCTCCGGTGCTGGGCGGGACGGGGCCGGGCTGATG
>NZ_JBEYFP010001100.1:0-1700 GCF_040634455.1 Kitasatospora sp. NPDC007106 | reverse complement strand
GCCGGTCGTCCTCAGGCCTGCGCGGCGGGAGCGGCGGCCTCGTCCTGCTGCGCGTCCACGGCCGGAGCGGTCGCCCCGCTCGGCGCGGCCTGCTCGGGCCGGCCGGGCACGGCGAGGGTGACCAGGGCGGCGAGGACGGCGGTGCCCAGGCCGATCGCCAGGCCCGTCCGGAAGCCGTTCTCGGAGGGCAGCTGGACCGGGCCCGTCGTCACCGTCATGTGCGAGAGCACCACGCCGACCACCGCGGCGGAGGTGGAGGTGCCGATCGACCGCATCAGGCTGTTCAGGCCGTTGGCGGCGGCGGTCTCCGAGGCGGGCACGGCCGACATGATCAGCGCGGGCATCGCGGCGTAGGCGAAGGCCACGCCGGCGCCGATCACGCAGGAGAAGAGCACCATGCCCCAGACGTGGTGGGTCAGCCCGAGCGAGAGCGCGTAGCCGGCCGCGATCACCAGCGAGCCGATCAGCAGCGAGACCTTGGGGCCGCGGGCCGCCGAGATCCGTGCGGAGAACGGCGAGACGGCCATCATCACCAGGCCGGACGGGGCCATGCACAGGCCCGCGACCACCATCGAACGGCCGAGGCCGTAGCCCGTCCCCTCGGGCAGCTGCAGCAGCTGGGGGACGATCAGCGACATCGCGTACATCGCGAAGCCGATCACCACCGAGGCGAGGTTGGTCATCAGCACCTGGCGGCGGGCGGTGGTGCGCAGGTCGACCAGCGGGCTGCCGGTGCGCAGTTCCCACACGCCCCACAGCAGCAGCACCGCGGCGGCGGTGCCGAACAGGCCGAGGGTGGTGCCGCTCGCCCAGCCCCAGTCGCCGCCCTTGGAGACGGCCAGCAGCAGGCTGAGCAGTCCGGCGGAGAGGCCGACGGCGCCGACCAGGTCGAAGCGGCCGCCGGAACGCACCGGGGACTCCGGCACGAGGGCCACGACCAGGGCGATCACCAGCGCGCCGATCGCGGCGGAGGCCCAGAACAGCACGTGCCAGTCGGCGTGCTGGGCGACGACGGCGGCGAGCGGCAGGCCGAGTGCGCCGCCGATGCCGAGCGAGGAGCTGACCAGGGCCATCGCCGAACCCATCCGCTGCGGCGGCAGTTCGTCGCGCATGATGCTGATGCCGAGCGGGATGACGGCGGCGGCGCAGCCCTGCAGGGCGCGGCCGACGACCATGGGGACGAGGCCGCCGGCGAGCGCCGGGACGAGGGAGCCGATCACCATCAGGGCGAGGCTGGCGAGCAGGACGCGGCGCTTGCCGTACATGTCGCCGAGCCGGCCGAACACGGGGGTGGCGACGGCGCCGGCGAGCAGGGTGGCGGTGATCGCCCAGGAGGCGTTCGCGGGTGTGGTGCCCAGCAGTTCCGGCAGGTCGGGGATGAGCGGGACGACGAGCGTGTTCATCAGCGAGACGGCGATGCCGGCGCCGGCGAGGACGCCGATGATCGCGCCGCCGCCGCTGCGCGCGGTGGGGGGTGTGCTCAAGGGGGGCTCCAAGTCACGAGGATGCACTATGCATCGTACACACGATATGCATCATGCACATAGTATTGACTGGAACCCGACGATCACCGGCGGCGGAGCGACGAGGAGGACGTTGTGCACGAGGAGCTCGGCGACCTCGAACGCGAACTGATGCTGATCGGGCGCCACCAGGCGATGGGCTCGCTGCGCGCCGACCCCGGCGGCCGCCTGGAGCGC
>NZ_JBEYFP010001099.1:0-1702 GCF_040634455.1 Kitasatospora sp. NPDC007106 | reverse complement strand
CCCGCACCGACCGGCCCACGGGCCGCGCAGGCCCCGGCCGCGGCCACGATGGGCAGCGGCCTCGTGCCCCGGCCCGTCCTGGTGCAGCCGGACCCGGCCGGCGGCTACCCGCTCACCGCACAGACGGCGATCACCACCGAGGCCGGCTCCGCCGAGGCCGCACGGATCGGCACCGGGCTGGCGGAGCTGCTGCGCCCGGCCACCGGCTATCCGCTCGCCGTCCGGACGGCCGCGTCGGCGGCCGCGCCCGCCGACGGGATCGCCCTGCTGCTGACGGGCGCGGACCCGTCGGTCGGCCCCGAGGGCTACCAGCTGGACGTCACCGCCACCGGCGTGGTGATCCGGGCCGCACAGCCGCAGGGCCTGTTCAACGGGGTGCAGACGCTGCGCCAGCTGCTGCCCGCACCGATCGAGTCGGCCACCGTGCAGCCCGGCCCGTGGACCGTCCCCGGCGGGCACATCGTGGACCACCCCCGCTACCCGTACCGCGGCGCGATGCTGGACGTGGCCCGGCACTTCTTCACCGTCGCCCAGGTCGAGCGCCACATCGACGGACTCGCCCGTTACAAGATCAACCACCTGCACCTGCACCTGACGGACGACCAGGGCTGGCGGATCGCCGTGGCCGGCCGGCCCGAACTGACCTCGATCGGCGGCTCCACCCAGGTCGGCGGCGGCCCCGGCGGCTACTACACCCAGGACGACTACCGGGCGATCGTCGCGTACGCCGCCGCGCAGAACATCACCGTCGTCCCCGAGGTCGACCTGCCCGGCCACATCAACGCGGCCCTCGCCGCCACCCCGGAGCTGAACTGCGACGGCCAGGCCCCGCCGCCCTACACCGGCACCGACGTCGGCTTCAGCTCGCTCTGCCTGAGCACACCGGCAGGGCGGGCGGCCGCCGAGGAGTTCGTCGACGACGTCGTCGGCCAGCTCGCCGACCTCACCCCCGGCCCCTACCTCGCCATCGGCGGCGACGAGGCGCACACCACCGATCCCGCCCAGTACGCCGACTTCATGACCTGGGTGCAGCAGGACGTCGCCCGGCACGGCAAGACCGCCGCCACCTGGAACCAGATCACCGGCGCGACCCTGCAGCCGTCCACCCTCGTCGAGGACTGGGACACCACCGGCGACGACCCCGACCTCGCCGCGGCGGCCGCCGCCGGCACCGGCCTGATCATGGCCCCGGCCCGGTTCGCCTACCTCGACCAGAAGTACACCGCCGACACCGTCCTCGGACAGCGCTGGGCCACCCCCTCCGGCCTGGAGGTCCGCACCGCCTACGACTGGGACCCGGACGGCTACCTCCAGGGCGCGCCCGCCTCCGCCGTCCGCGGCGTCGAAGCCCCGCTGTGGACGGAGACGGCCGCCACCCCGCAGGACCTCGACCACCTCAGCCACCCCCGGCTGCCCGCCCTCGCCGAGCTCGGCTGGTCGCCCGCCGCCGCCCACGACTTCACCGACTTCGCCCGCCGGATCGCCACCCACGGCCCCCGCTGGGAACTGCTCGGCATCCGCTACTACCGCTCGCCGCAGATCCCCTGGCCCGCCGCCCCGGCCGGCCCCACCGGCCCCACCGGGCCGGTGACCGCCGGAGCGGGCCGCACCTGCCTCGCCGTCACCGGCGGCCGGACCGCCGACGGCACCCCGGTCGACAGCCGGACCGCCTGCGACGCAACCCCCGCCCAGACCTGGACGC
>NZ_JBEYFP010001098.1:0-1702 GCF_040634455.1 Kitasatospora sp. NPDC007106 | reverse complement strand
CGCGGTCGAGCAGGGCGTCCAGCGCCCGGGGTCCGGGATCGCGTCCGTGCAACGGTCTGCCCTCTCTGGCCCGGCGGCGGTCGGTCGGTGCTGCCAGCGCAGCAGAGCGCCCGGGCGCGGTCCAGGCGGTACGGCCGAAGGCTGTCGGGCTGCCCACCGGCCGGGGTGCGCGGCTGGGCGGGTGCACAAGGCGGTGTCCGGTTGCGGGCACCGGTGGTTCCACCGATTCGCGGCGGGGCCGGGGCTGCCCAGACTGTGGCCGCCCTGACGTCCGGTCAGGGTTCCCCCACCCACCCCCTGGAGGTAGGGATGCGCCGGATTCTCGGCTCCCTGTTCCTGTGCCTGGCGGCGGTCACCGCGTTCGTGGTGCCGTCCGGGTCGGCCCACGCGGCCGGCCACCGCCCGGTGATCTTCGTGCACGGCTACACCGGCAGTGCGTCCAACTGGACGACCGCGCTCTCGGTGTTCACGGCGGGCGGTTACGGCTCCTCCGAGCTGTACGCCTTCGAGTACGACTGGAACCAGTCCAACCAGACCAGTGCCGCGCAGCTCGCGGCCTACGTCGACCAGGTGCGCGCCAAGACCGGTGCCGCCCAGGTCGACCTGGTCAACCACTCGATGGGCGGCCTGGTCACCCGGTGGTACGTGAAGCAGCTCGGCGGCCACACCAAGGTCGCGCACTGGGCCTCGCTGGCGGGCGCCAACCACGGCACCACCTACGCCGCGAACTGCATCGTCTACCCGTCCTGCCAGGAGATGTACCCGGGCTCGTCCTTCCTCGCCACCCTCAACAGCGGTGACGAGACGCCCGGCAGCACGTCCTACCGCACCTGGTACTCGCCCTGCGACGGCGTCATCATCCCGTACACCAGCACCGCGGTCAGCGGCGCCACCAACACCCTGGTCGCCTGCCAGACCCACATCGGCTTCCTGACCGACCTGTCGGTGCTGGCGCAGGTGCGCGGATTCGTCTCGGCCTGACCCGCGCGCAGCACGTCCCGCCCCTCCGGGTGCCGCGGCGCCGGCCACGGCACCCGGAGGGGTGCGCCGCGCCGTCCGGGTGCCGGGCGGCGCGGCGGGTACAAGGGAGTGATGCGCGATCTGTGGACCAGGACCAGGAGTGCCGCCCGCCGGTGGATCAAGGACCCGACCGTCGCCCTGTACCTGCGGGCGACGGTCGCCGCCACGCTCTCCTACGCCGTCGCCGTGCAGCTCAGTGCCGAGCCGGCCCCGCTCACCGCGCCGCTGACGGCCCTGCTGGTCGTCCAGGTCACCGTGTACTCGACCCTCAAGACGAGCATCCGCCGGGTCAACTCGGTCATCGTCGGCGTGCTCATCGCGATCGGCTTCAGCGCGGTGGTCGGCCTCTCCTGGTGGAGCCTCGGGCTGATCATCCTGGCCTCGCTGGTGGTGGGGCACTTCGTCCGGGTCGACGAGTTCGTCAACGAGGTCGCGATCAGCGCCATGCTGGTGCTCGGCGTCACCCGCCTCGCCTCGCAGGCCTGGGACCGCGTCCTGGAGACCCTGATCGGCGCCGGGGTCGGCCTCGCCTTCAACTTCGTCTTCGCGCCGCCCGTCTGGGTCGACACCGCCGGCGAGTCCATCGAGGACCTCGCCCGCCGGGCCCGCCAGCTGCTGCTGGAGATCGCCGAGGAGCTCGGCGGTCCGGCACCGGTCGAGCAGCCGGGCGGCCGCCTGCTCG
>NZ_JBEYFP010001097.1:0-1705 GCF_040634455.1 Kitasatospora sp. NPDC007106 | reverse complement strand
GGCCGCACGGGGGCGGGCACGCGGGCGAATGCTTGGCGGGGGGCCGCGACGGGCGTACCGTCGGAGGAGACCCGAACGAACGCCTCCCCCTTCTGCGGGCGGGAGACTCGCCGGGTCCGATCTGCCGCCCCAGACCCCGGCTGCGCCGCACCAATGGCGAAGGAGCCGGGATGGCCGTCACAGACCGCCGCGCCTCATCACTCTCCGACGGCGGCACCGACACCGCGCAACGCAGCACCGTCCCGGTGCCCTACGACGGGGTCTCGCCGTTCCCTCGTGTCGACCCCGCCGACCGGCACCGCGTCCCCCGATGGCAACTGGCTGCCACCGCAGTCGTGGTGACGTTCCCGTTCATCGCGCTGGTGATCGCCGTCGGATGGCTGTGGGGCAGCCTCGTCGGCCCGACCGATCTGATCCTGGCCGCCGCGTTCTACTGCCTCACCTGCCTCGGCGTGACACTCGGCTTCCACCGCGGCCTCACCCACGGCAGCTTCACACCCAACCGCCCGGTGAAGATCGCGACGGCGATCGCCGGGTCGATGAGCTTCCAGGGTGACGTGATCACCTGGGTCGCCACCCACCGCCGCCACCACGCCTTCACCGACCGCCCCGGCGATCCGCACTCCCCGTTCCGGTTCGGCACCAGCCTCGCCGGTGAGCTGCGCGGTCTTGTCCATGCCCACGTCGGCTGGCTGTTCACCGCCGACGTCACCCCGCCCGCCCGCTACGCACCGGACCTCCTCGCCGATGCGGACCTGCGAGCCGTCTCCCGGGCGTTCCCCGCCCTATGCGCGCTCTCCCTGGCGCTGCCCCTCGGGCTCGGCTGGGCCGTCAGCGGGAGTTGGCACGGCGCACTCACCGCCCTGGTGTGGGCCGGCCTCGTCCGGGTCGCCCTGCTGCAGCACGTGACGTGGAGCGTGAACTCGCTGTGCCACATGATCGGCCGACGCCCCTTCCGCACCCGCCGCCACGACCGCGCCACCAACCTGTGGCCCCTCGCGCTGCTGTCCTTCGGCGAGAGCTGGCACAACCTCCACCACGCCGACCCCACCTGCGCCCGCCACGGCGTCGACCGCGGACAGATCGACCCCACGGCCGCCGTCATCCGCCTGTTGGAGCGCCTCGGCTGGGTGCACGACGTCCGCTGGCCCGTCCCCGGCCGGCTCGAAACCCGACGGCTGTCCTGATCACTTGGAGCCGCACCATGCCCACCCCCGCTCCGGCCCTCCGCGTCACCGTTCTGCGTTCCGTGCCCGCCCGACGCGCCACCGTCCACGTGGCCGGCGAGCTCGACCTCGACTCCCTGGCGCCGCTGCGCGAGGCGCTCCACCGCTGCCTGAGCGCGGGGATCAGCACCATCGACATCGACACCCGGGACGTCACCTTCTGCGACGTCCGCGGCCTCAATCTGCTGCTGATCGCGGCCCGCCGGGCTGCCTCGGCCGGAGGCGTCCTGACGGTGCGACGCCCATCCGCCTCGGTGGCCCGCCTGCTGGACCTCACCGACACCACCGACTACCTGATCCCGGCACCGGGCCCGCCCCCGGCCGCACCCGGCCACGCGCCGAGTGCCGCGGCCGGGTACGCGTCGTGAGCGGTCATGATCAGCGACCTGATGGCCCGGACCCTGCCCCGGCTCCGAAGACAGGCGGGCACCCTGGAGTTCGACGCGCTCCGCGAGGCGGGGCGGCTCGCTCTCGGTGTG
>NZ_JBEYFP010001096.1:0-1707 GCF_040634455.1 Kitasatospora sp. NPDC007106 | reverse complement strand
TCCGCGCTGCCGGGGGCGGGCAGCGCGGAGGACCTCGGGCCGGCACGGAGCGCGGCCAGCCGTCGGTCCAACTCGGCGCGGGGGAGCGGGTGGCCGTCGAGCAGTCCGAGCAGGGAGGGTCCGGCGGTCACGGCTCGATCACCAGCTCCACCGTCGGCGCGTACTGGCAGCGGCCGAACCACATCACCTTCGCCAGCGCCCAGTAGGCGTCGGGCTCGGCGTCGGCCGGGACGGCGACGTCGAAGGTGACGGTGTGCCGGGCGCCGGCCGGCACGGTGAAGCCGCGGACGGGGTCGGGGAGTGCGTCCCAGCAGCCGAAGGGGGCGACCACCTGCAGCTCGCCGCGGATCTCGCCACGGGTGCGGTTGCCGAGGACGACGCCGAGCGTGCCGCGCCGGCCCGGCGACAGCCGGACCGAGGGGGTGGTGACGGAGACGGACAGGCCGGTGTCGCGTCCGTCGGCGGCCCGGGTGCCCTGGGCGGCCGTCCAGTCCTCGGGTGCCCCGCCGTCGGCGGGCAGCAGCGTAGGCAGGTCGCCGACGGCGACGGTGGCGACGTCCTCGACGAGCTGGCCGCCGTACTCGGTGCGGACGGCGACGAAGTACAGGCCGGGCTCGGTGCCGGCCGGCGGGTCGAGCGTCAGCGGGAAGCGCACGTGCCCGGAGGGGACGAGCCGGTACGGGCGGCGGCGGACGGAGACCTGCCAGCCGTCGGGGGCGAGGACCTCGGCGGCGCCCTCCACCTCGGCGTCCACCAGGTGCGAGGCGAGGACGGCGGACAGCTCGACCGGACCGCCGGCCGTGCGGACCAGGCCGGGGGAGAGACCGACCGACACCGGCAGGTACCCCATCGGTGCGGGCCCCCGGTTGTGCAGCCAGTACCGGGCGTGGACGGGCTGCGCAGCCTCGGCCGTCGGCCCCAGTGCGGCGGTCACCGGACCGGGGGCCGTGGCCTCCGGTACCGCCGTCACCGTGACCACCTCCGCGCCGGCCAGCACCAGATCGGCCGGTGCCGGATCGGCCGGTGTCCCGCCCGGCTGCTCCAGCAGGTCGGCGGCGCGCAGCGCGGAGAGCCGCAGCGAGCCGTCCAGCCGGGCCGTCCGCCCGAGACCGGTGGACTCGATCAGTCGCAGGGTGACCGACGACCCGGGGGAGACGGCCGCCGCGGAACCGTGCGCGATCGGGTTGCCGGTCGGCTTCAGCGCGGACAGCAGCACCTCCCGCTCCGGTTCGACCCGCAGCCAGGAGCAGGTCCGGGGTACTCCGCCTGCCCGGCCGGGCGGGAGCAGCCGGGCGTGCAGCGGGTGGTTGAACTCCTGGCCCTGCGCCGGCAGGTGCCGGGCCCGCCAGTCGCCGTCGCCGCCGGCCAGGGCGTACCGGAACTCGTGGGTCCAGTGCTGGAGTTGGAACGACGCACCGTCCGGCAGCGTGCGCCTCGGCGGGTCGATCCAGACGCCGGACGGCCAGCCGGTGCAGGAGCGCATCAGCGACAGGTGGAGGGCGCCCGACGGGTCGACGGCGAACCCGGGCAGTCCGCGGGTGAGGAGGGCCACGGTGCGGTCGGCGAGCCGTTCACCGTCGGGGAGGCGGCCCGGGCAGACGGCGCGGATCACGGCGTCGGCGAGGTCGGCGCACCGCGCCCTCCAGGGCCTGCCGCACCACCGGCAGGTACGGATGGCGCCGCACCAGCTCCGGGTCGGTGTACAGG
>NZ_JBEYFP010001095.1:0-1707 GCF_040634455.1 Kitasatospora sp. NPDC007106 | reverse complement strand
TGGACGCCGACGGCAACGTCCACCTCGCCCTGGACGAGAAGAACAACACCGCCGGGCTCAAGCGGCTGCGCCACAAGCTCCAGGGGATGCTGGGCCAACTCGGCATGCACCCGCACCACTTGCTCTCGCACAGCATCTACCTGCACAAGGGCATGCCGATCGGCGCCACCGCACACCAGGCCGGCACCGTCCGCTTCGGCACCGACCCGGCCGCGTCCGCCCTCGACGTCAACTGCCGGGCCCACGACGTGGACAACCTCTACGTCGTCGACACCTCCTTCTTCCCGAGCATCGGCGCCGTGAACCCCTCGCTCACCGCCATCGCCAACGCGCTCCGGGTGGGCGACCACATCGCCGACCGGCTGCGCTGACCACCCGGACCACACAGGAGAGTTCGCGATGACGACACAGCAGATGGACGCCCTGGTCATCTTCGGGGCCACCGGCGACCTCGCCAAACTGGAGACCTTCCCCGCCCTCGTGGGTCTGGTCGAGCGCGGCGTCCTCGACGTACCGATCGTGGGCGTGGCCAAGGCCGGCTGGGACCTGCAGCAGTTCCGCAACTACGCCGAGGCCTCACTCACCCTCAACGGTATGGACCCCAGGACCCCGGCCGCGACCACGATGCTCGGTCTGTTGCGCTACGTGGACGGCGACCTCGGCGACGACGCCACCTACCGCGCGATGTCCGAGGCCATGGGCGCCGGCGGGCGGGCCCTCTACTACCTCGAGGTCCCTCCGCCGCTGTTCGGCCGGATCGCCCAGGGCATCGCCACCGCGGGCCGGGCCAAGGACGCCCGCATCATGGTCGAGAAGCCCTTCGGCACGGACCTGGCGAGCGCGCGCGCCCTGAACGCCACCATGCACGAGTACTTCCCCGAGGACGCCATCTACCGGGTCGACCACTGGCTCGGGCTCGACCCCGTCGAGAACGTCCTGTTCGCACGCTTCGCCAACTCCGTGATCGAGCCGCTGCTCAACCGCACCCATGTGGAGAGCATCCAGATCACCATGGCGGAGGCCTTCGACGTCTCCGACCGCGGCCGTTTCTACGACCGCACCGGTGCCGTCCGCGACGTGATCCAGAACCACATGCTGCAGGTTCTCGCCACCGTGCTGGCCGACCCGCCGTCCGGGCACGGCCTGAGCGCCTGGCGGGACTCCAAGGCCGTCGCCATCGCCTCGTTGCGGCCACTCGACAACGACCACATCGTGCGCGGACAGTACGACGGGTACCTGGATGTGGACGGCGTGGATCCGAAGTCCACCGTGGAGACCTTCGCCGCGATCCGGCTCACCGCCGACTCCTGGCGCTGGGCCGACGTGCCGATCCTCATCCGGGCCGGAAAGTGCCTGCCGGTGACCGCCACCGAGATCAGCATCCGGTTCCGCAGCGCGCCCCACGACGTCTTCGGCCTGCGCCCGGTGCCTGCCACCAACATGCTCCGCTTCCGGATCTGGCCGGAGACCCAGGTGGCGCTGACCCTCGCCGGCAAGCAACCCGGCGGCGGCTGGCAGGCCAACCACGAGGAGCTCTCCTTCAGCCAGATCCCCGGCTCCGACATGCGCCCCTACGACCGCCTGATCGGCGCCGCCCTCGACGGCGACCGGTGGCTGTTCGCCCGGCAGGACACCGTCGAGGCCGCCTGGCAGATCGTCGACCCGGTCCTCGGCGACGCCGTACCGGTCCACCCCTACGCCCGCGGC
>NZ_JBEYFP010001094.1:0-1712 GCF_040634455.1 Kitasatospora sp. NPDC007106 | reverse complement strand
CCGCTCCACCCGGCTCTTCCCCGAGGTCGCGGAGGTCGTGGCCGCGCTCGCCGCCCGGATGCCGCTCGCGCTGACCACCAACGGCGGCCGTCACCCGGCCGAGCAGCGCATCGGGCGTGCACGTCTGCACGATCGTCGTGCGGGACAGGACGGCCAGCGCGTCCGCGGCCCCCGCCACCACCAGGAACCCCAGGCCCGCCCACGCACTGGTCGTCAGGCCGAACCCGGCGAGGGCCGCGCCCCACGTGCCGGCCGCGCCGAGCATCACCGGGCCCGGGCGCGCCAGCCGGGTGACGGGACCGGACAGCGCGGTCGTGGCGACACCGCCCACGGCCAGCGCCGACAGGAACAGGCCCAGCGTGCGCGGGTCGCCGTCGAAACGCTCGCTGTTGACCAGCGGGAAGAGACTGGCCGGCATGGCCAGCACCGTGGCCGCCAGGTCCGTCAGCAGCGCACCGCGCACCACGCGGTGGCCCGTCAGGAAGCGCAGCCCGTCGGCCACCCCGCCCAGACCCGGACGGGACTGCTCGCCCACGGGCGGCATCGCGGGCAGGGCGAAGGACGCGGCGAACGACACCCCGAAGCTGGCGGCGTCCAGCAGGTAGCAGACGCCGATGCCCCACCAGCCGAGCACGACACCGGCGACGGCCGGACCGAGCAGCATCATCGCCTGCCCGGTGACCTGGTTCAGCGCCAGCCCCGCCGCCACCTGGTCCTTCGGCAGCAGCCGCGGCACGAACACCCCCGCCGCCGGCGCGCCCACCGCCCCGAACGAGGCCTGCACCGCCACCAGCGCCAGCACGGCGGCCACCGGGACGTGCCCGGTGAACCCCTGGACGGCCAGCAGCAGCGAACAGGCCGCCTGACCGGCGTTGCCGAGCAGGTAGACGCGGCGCCGGTCGGCCCGGTCGACCCACGACCCCGCGAACAGGCCGATGCCGATCATCGGCAGCGCCTGCGCCAGCCCCACCGCCCCGCTCCACACCGTGCTGCGGGTCGCGTCCCACACCTGGAACATGACGGTGACCACGGTCATGAAGCTGCCGAGCGTGGACACCGTGCGCCCGATCAGCAACCGCCGGAACAGCGGAGACGTCCTCAACGGCCGTACGTCGACCAACGCGCGGGCGAGGCTCATGACGGGAGGGCCGGGTGCGGCACGGGCTGATCCACGCCGAGACCCTAGCCCATCACCCCGGGGTCCGGCCGGGCGTTTCCGGCGAGCAGGCACCCCGGTGCGGCGCCCACGACCGGCACCTTTACCCTTCGTTGACCGAACGAAGGGGACGACAGCAGGATGATCGGCAGCTTCTTGGCCTTCGTGGTGATCCCGATGATCATCGCGGGACTGGCGCGGTGGGCGGCCGCACGACGGCGCCACGCCCTGGCGGCCGGCCGGCCGGTGCACTTCCGGTGCCGACTGGACGGCCGCAGGGGCAGGCTGCTGGCCGACCCGCGCCTGGACGGGCCCGTCTTCCTCGACCGCGCCGGCACGGCCACCGCCCTGCCGCACGGCGGCGAGGTCCTGGACGCCACGCTCCTGCGCGCCACCGGAGCCGCCGTCGAGATGGTCGGCCTGCGCTACCGCACGCCCGAGGGCACCGTGCTGCAACTGGGCATGCCCACCCGGGACGCACGGACCCTCGGCGCCTGGCTCGCCGAACCGCCCCGCCCCGTGCCGGCACCCGCCCGGCGGCTGCGGCCGGCCGCTC
>NZ_JBEYFP010001093.1:0-1716 GCF_040634455.1 Kitasatospora sp. NPDC007106 | reverse complement strand
TCCATCCGGCTGCCGGGGTCGCTGCCCCAGCCGTCGGCGTGGTCCCCGCGCGGGTGCCGACGGCCCATCAGCCCGGCGAAGGCGCCGTGCGCGGCGCCGGGCACGTCGCGGTCGCTCACGTGCAGCAGCACGACCTCCGCGTCCGGCGGGGCGTGCACCCGGGCCGCATCGACGCAGGCACGCCACGTGCCCTCGGCCACCCACACCACGACCGCCACGGCCTCATCCTCCGACGACCTGCAGGGAGCCCCACAGTGCCACGACCGACAGGAGCAGGGAAGCCGGCACCGTGAGCAGTCCGAGCCGGGTGAACTCGCCGAGGTCCACCTCCCCTTCGTGGGCGTGCACGATGCGCCGCCACAGCAGGGTCGCGAGCGAGCCCGCGTAGGTCAGGTTGGGCCCGATGTTGACGCCCAGCAGGACGGCCAGCACCGCCCCGGCCCCGGACGGGGCGGTGAGCGGCAGCAGCACCAGTACCGCCGGCAGGTTGTTGATCACGTTCGCCAGGACGGCCGCCAGCGCGGCGATCCCCAGCAGGGCCGCGAACCCCTGGCCGGTGGGCACCAGGTGGCCGAGCGCGTCCGCCAGTCCGTTGTCCACCACGGCGCGCACCACCAGGCCGAGCGCCAGGACGAAGGCCAGGAACGGCACGCTGGTCGCCTGCACCACGGTGAGCACGGTGGTCCGCCGCCGGGCCAGCGCATGCGCGGCGAGGACCAGCGCTCCGGCGCAGGCCACCCACGCCGGGTCCACCCCGAGCGCCGAGGCGGGCACGAAGCCGGCCAGCGTGCAGGCGACGGTGACCAGTGCGAACCGCGGCATCCGGGGCACCTCGTCGGCCGCCGCGGCATCCGCCCCGGCGTCGAGGTCGGCGGCGAAGAAGCGCCGCAGCACCACGTACTCGACAGCGATCGCCACCAGCCAGGGCAACAGCATCAGCGCACCGAAGCGGACGAAGCCGAGGCCGCTCGCGGCGAACGCGAGCAGGTTGGTCAGGTTGGAGACCGGCAGCAGCAGCGAGGCGGTGTTCGACAGGTGGGTGCAGGCGTAGACGTGCGGCTTGGGCCGGGCGCCGAGCCGGGCCGCGGTGGCGAACACCACCGGCGTCAGCAGGACGACGGTCGCGTCCAGGCTGAGCACCGCCGTGATCGCCGAGGCGACCGCGAACACCTGGACCAGCAGGTGGCGGGGCCGGCCGGCGGCCGTCCGCGCCATCCAGGCCCCGCACGCCCGGAACAGCCCCTCGTCGGCGCAGAGCCGGGCGAGCACCAGCACCGCGGCGAGGAACCCGATCACCGGGCCGAGGCGCGCCGCCTCCTCGCGGGCGTGGTCCAGGGAGAGCGCACCGGTGCCGACCGCGATCGCGGCCGCGGGCACCGCCACCACCGCCTCCGGCCAGCCGAACGGCCGGACCACCGCGCAGACCAGCACCACCACCAGCAGGCCGACCGACAACACCTCGGACGACGACATGTTCCGCTTCCGCTCCTCACCGACACCGCGCCGCACACCGGGCGGCCGCACCGGCGCACCCTGCGGCACCCCGGGCCGGACCGGGGCGGACCACCGACGACTCCGGTCCCGATCGAACCAGAGCCGTGCGGCGGTCCGCACACCGGCTCCGGCAGGTCCTCGCCGACCGGTCGGGCAAGCCGAGCAGGCCGGGCAGGCCGGGCAGGCCGGGCAGGCCGGGCAGGCCGGGCAGGTCGGCGCGGG
>NZ_JBEYFP010001092.1:0-1724 GCF_040634455.1 Kitasatospora sp. NPDC007106 | reverse complement strand
TGGTCGTGTGCCCGGCCGGGCATCGGGCACGGCCCGGAAGCCGCCCCGGCGGGTGTGTTCGCCGGTGAGACGGAGACCGGTCGCGAGCGTGGTGCTGTCCGGTCCTGCCGGAGGCCGAGGTTGTCGGCAACGGCAACGGCGGCCACCCGGCGGCCGCCGCCGACGTCCTGCCGCAGGGCGGCCCTGGTGGCGAGGAGGCGCCGCGGGGTCTGCTGGATGTTCTCGGCCCTCCGATAGCAGAGCGGCCCGGCCCTGCCGATGTCGGCAGGGGGGTTCAATCTGTTGGCTCTGGCCCGACGCATGAGACCGGCGTGCCGGATTCGGCCGGTGGGCCGCACCGGCGGCCGGCCGTCCGGCATTGGTCCCGCGTTTTCGGGCAGTGGTTGGGCGTGGCCTTGTGCCGGTTCGTGGTGAGGGTGGGTGGATCAGCCCCAGGAGGTGCCGGCTGGCTCGCGGACCACGGAGTTGAGGCGGTTGAAGAAGTTGGTGACGCCGATCAGCAGGATCAGCGCGGAGAGCTGCTCCTCGTCGTAGTGGCCGCGCAGGCGGTCCCACAGTTCGTCGGGCACCGCGTCCTTGGAACGGTCGGCCAGTCTGGTGGCCCGTTCGGCGAGTTCGAGTGCGGCGCGTTCGGCGTCGGTGTAGAACGGGGCCTCCCGCCAGGCGGCGACCGCGGCGATCCGATCCTCGCTCTCGCCCGCCTTGCGCAGGTTCTGCACGTGGGCGTGGACGCAGGCGCTGCAGCCGTTGAGCTGGCTGGCGCGGAGCGCGACGATCTCCTGCAGCTCGTGCGTGATTCCGCCCTGGCCGACGGCCTTGATGATGCTGCCGATGCCCTTCATCGCGTCGGGCAGGACGAACGCGGGGTTCCTCATGCGTGGTTCCATGTCGTCCAGCCTTGCGGCGCACCGTCATCCGATCAACGTAAACTTCCGCGCTGATCGACAACCGTGGGGTTATCGGTCGAGGACACGGGGGGTGGAGTGGAATTCCGGGACATCGAGATCTTCCTGGTGCTCGCCGAGGAGTTGCACTTCGGCCGGGCCGCCGAGCGTCTGCGCGTATCCCAGGCACGAGTCAGCCAGGCCCTCAAGAAGCAGGAGCGCCGGATCGGTGCCGTGCTGTTCGAGCGCACCAGTCGTACGGTCCGGCTGACCGACGTCGGCCGGCAACTGCGCGACGATCTGCTGCCGGTGTACACGGGTCTGCACGAGTCGCTGGAGCGGGCCAGGATGGCCGGGCGGGGCGTGACCGGGCGGCTGCGGGTCGGCATGATGCCGTTCAAC
The DNA here is from genome assembly GCF_040634455.1 of Kitasatospora sp. NPDC007106. Lineage (NCBI taxonomy): Bacteria > Bacillati > Actinomycetota > Actinomycetes > Kitasatosporales > Streptomycetaceae > Kitasatospora > Kitasatospora sp. NPDC007106. Next base: position 438 of record NZ_JBEYFP010001092.1, on the reverse strand, counting down.
ATCGTCGACCTGCACCACTACTGGCGTGCGTTCCGCAGGCGCCATCCCCGGTGGGAGCTGCAGATCAGACCGGCGCCGTACGCCGACCCGTTCGGCGCGCTGCGCGACGGCGACATGGACGTCTTCGTCGCCTGGCTTCCGGTGGAGGAAGCGGATCTGACCGTCGGTCCGGCACTGCTCACAGACCGTCGGGTGCTGGCCGTGGCCGACCACCACGAGCTCGCCGGGCGCGACACCGCGCCGCTGGAGGCGTTCGCGGATTTCGCGCACGCCACCACCACCGGTGTTCCGGGCTACTGGGAGGACAGCTACCTGCCCTTCCACACTCCGCGCGGCCGTGCCATCGAGCGTCCCCATCTGGTGCGAGGCCCGGACGAGTTGATCAGCCTGATCTCGATGGGCGACATCGTGCAGACCTTCCCCGGCCACGTGACCCGG
>NZ_JBEYFP010001091.1:0-1724 GCF_040634455.1 Kitasatospora sp. NPDC007106 | reverse complement strand
CTCGGGGCGGCCGCACCCGCGGGGCGGTGGCTACTTGGCGGTGCGGGCGGGGCGGGGCAGGGCGAGGCTGACGGCGGCGGCGATCAGCACCAGCACCAGGTCGATCACGCCGACCCACTGGAAGGCGGTGGCGTAGGAGCCGACGCCCTTCGGGGTGCCGAGGGCGGCGAAGAAGACCGAGCCGATCGCGGCGACGCCGGCGGCGCTCGCGAACTGCTGCGCGGTGGTGAGCACACCGGCCGCGGCGCCGGCCTGCTGCGGGCGGACACCGGCCAGCACCGAGCCGACCAGGGCCGGCACGGCCAGGCCGTTGCCGAGGCCGATCAGCACCATCGGGCCGATCAGCCGGGCCGGGCTGGTGTGGTCGCCCGAGACGCCCAGCACGATCAGCAGGGCGACGAAGCCGACCGCCGCGATCGAGCCGCCGGTGGTGATCATGCGGCTGCCGTACTTGGCGGTGATCCGCTGGGAGGCGATCGACGCGCCGGAGAACGCCAGGCCGAGCGGGGTGAAGACGAACCCGGCGGCGAGCGGCTTCAGACCCAGACCCGACTGGAGCACCAGGGTCAGGGTGAACATGAAGCTGAAGAAGCCGGCGAAGGTGGCGATGCTGACCACCAGACCGCGGCTGAACGCCCGGTCGGAGAAGAGCGACAGGTTGAGCAGCGGCTGGCCGCCGCGCCGGGCCAGGCCGCGCTCCCAGAGCAGCGTCAGGGCCATCGCGGGCACCGAGGCGACCAGGCTGACCCAGGTCCAGGCCGGCCAGCCCTGGATCCGGCCGAGGATGAGCGGGACGAGCGCCAGCGCCAGGCTCACCGGGACGCCGATCGCACCGACCGGGTCGAGCGAGGGCTTCCCGGTGGGCTTGCGGTGCGGCAGCAGCTGCGCCGCGAAGCCCAGCATGACCAGGCCGATCGGCAGGTTGACCAGGAAGATGACCCGCCAGCCGAGGCCGGCGACGTCCGCCTCCAGCAGCGCACCGCCGAGCACCTGGCCGGCGACCGCACCGACGCCGACGGTGACGCCGAACCAGGACAGCGCCCGGGCCCGCTCCGCCGGCGGGAAGGTCGCGGTGATCAGTGCGAGCACCTGCGGCACCATCGCGGCGCCGGTCAGGCCCTGGACGAGCCGCGCCGCCACCAGCTGGCCCGGCGACTGGGCGATGCCGCACAGCACCGAGGCGATGGTGAAGGCGACCGTGCCGGTCAGGAAGACCGCCCGGGAGCCGTACAGGTCGCCCAGCCGGCCGCCGGTGATCAGGCCGCTGGCGTAGGTGAACGCGTAGCCGGCGACGATGAGTTCGAGCGCGGCCTGACCGGCGGAGAGGTCGTGCTCCAGGGACGGGGCCGCGACGTTGACCACGTACAGGTCGAACTGGGCCATGAACATGGCCGCCAGGATCACCGGCAGCATCAGCCAGCGCTTGGCGTAGGGGGCCGGGTCGGCCGCGGGGGCCGCGGTGGCGGCCGGACCGGCGGCGGCCCCGTTCCGGGTGAGAGACATGGCAGTGGGTCCCTTCGGGGGTTCGCGTCTATCGGTGGAGCGGTGGTTTCAGGGGCGCGGGAAACTGCGCGGCCCGGGGGTGGTGATGCGGACTGCATGGGCCGAGCCGTGATCTGTACGGCGGCCCGCAGTCGGTCGTTCTCCGCACCGGAACCGGCAGCGGGTACGGCGGGGGAGTGCCCCCGAACTCCGGGCACCGGGCCTTGTGGTCGCACCAGTCG
>NZ_JBEYFP010001090.1:0-1724 GCF_040634455.1 Kitasatospora sp. NPDC007106 | reverse complement strand
GGTTTTACAGTGGTGTGCTATCCCGATCACCCCCCACCCCCTGCACCCCCCCCCCCCCCCCCGGGGGCCGGGGGCCGCGCGCCCGCCCCCCCTCGGCGCCCGCCGGGCCGACGTCGGACAGGACGGGGCACCCTGGGTCGTCCTCGCAGACCCGGAAGGCAATGAGTTCTGCGTCCTCGCCCAACGAAGCGACCCTTGAACGGGACCCCACACACGGGAGACTTGCGATGCGATTCGGGATCATCGGTACGGGCACGGTGGGCCGCACCCTGGCCGCCAAGCTCGTCGCGCTGGGCCACGAGGTCACCCTCGGCTCGCGCACCAAGGACAACACGGCGGCCGTCTCCTGGGCGGACCAGTCCGGCCCGAACGGCCACGCCGGCACCTTCGCCGACGCCGCCGATTTCGGCGAGGTGGTGATCAACGCCACCGCCGGGACGGTCTCGCTGCCGGCGCTGCGGCTCGCCGGTGCGGAGCGGCTGGCCGGCAAGGTGCTGATCGACGTCTCCAACCCGCTGGTGTTCTCGCCGACCGGCGAGGTCAGCCTGGAGCCGGTCAACACCGACAGCGTCGGCGAGCAGATCCAGCGGGAGTTCCCCGAGACCCGGGTGGTCAAGGCGCTCAACACGCTGTCCGCCCCGCTGATGGTGGACCCGGGCCGGGTGCCCGGTCCGCACCAGCTGTTCATCGCGGGGGAGGACCCGGAGGCGAAGGCCCTCGTCCGCGGGGTGCTGGAGCAGTTCGGCTGGCCCGGCGACCAGATCGTCGACCTCGGCGGGATCAGCGCGGCCCGCGGCACCGAGATGCTGATGCCGTTCTGGCTCCGGCTGATGGGCCACTTCGGCCACACCGACTTCAACTACTCGATCAGGAGCGCCGACTGACCATGACGGATCAGGCACCACCCCCGTACCAGCCGGTCACCGAGGACTGGCAGACCGCCCTCGCCGTCGTCGCGCACCCCGACGACATGGAGTACGGCGCCGCGGCGGCCGTCGCCCGCTGGACCTCCCAGGGCAAGCGCGTGGTCTACGTGATGGCCACCAGCGGCGAGGCCGGCATCGACTCGATGGACCCGGAGACCTGCCGCCGGGTCCGCGAGGAGGAGCAGATCGCCTCCGCGGCCCTCGTCGGCGTCGACGTGGTGGAGTTCCTCGGCCACCAGGACGGCGTCGTCGAGTACGGGCTGCCGCTGCGCAAGGACATCGCCCGGACGATCCGGCGGCACCGCCCGGAGATCGTGATCACCACCAACTTCCGCGAGACCTACGGCGGGACGTGGCCCAACCAGGCGGACCACATCGCGGTCGGCCGCGCCACCCTGGACGCCGCCCGGGACGCGGGCAACCGCTGGGTCTTCCGCGACCTGCTGGACGAGGGCCACGAGCCGTGGAACGGCGTCCGGCAGCTGTGGGCCGCGGCCTCGCCGGACTCCGGCCACGCGGTGGACACCACGGAGTCCTTCGACCGCGGCGTGGCCTCGCTGGAGGCGCACCGCGCGTACCTCGACGGACTCGGCGGCGACATGGCGGACGCCCGCGGCACGCTGGAGACCTTCGGGGCGATGGCCGGCGAGCGGCTCGGCACCCGCTACGCGTCGCCGTTCGAGGTCATCCTGCTGGGCTGACCGCCCGGCCCGCCCGGACCGGACCCGCTGGCACCGGACCCGCCCGCACCCGGCCCGTCCCCGCCGTTCCTCCGCGGGGGCGGGCCGGGCTGCGCCC
>NZ_JBEYFP010001089.1:0-1728 GCF_040634455.1 Kitasatospora sp. NPDC007106 | reverse complement strand
CAGTGGTTCAGTTGTTCAGTGGTCCGACCGCAGGTGCGCCAGGAGGTCGTGCAGGGGCGCCGGTACGTGGTCGAGGTCGAGGGCTTCGACCAGGAGGTGGCCGTAACGGATCTTCCGGCCCTTCTTCGTGCCGAGGAAACGCCGCATCTGCTGGTGCGGGAGCCGCCCGTGCTGGGCGGGCTGGCGCACGAAGGTCCGCCAGGCCGGGAGGTCGCCCTCGGCCCGGACGATCTCCTCGACCCGTGCCACGCCCAGCGCACGGACGAGCTCGTCCTCCAGGTCCGTCGTACAGGTGAAGAACCCGCGGCGCGGTGCACCGGCCCGGTCGAGACCGCGGTCGTAGAACCGCTGCTCGCCCACGTCGCACAGCCCGGCGAGGCGCAGGCCCAGACCGGGCGGCCCGAGGAGGCCGGCGTAGCGGCCCACGTTCATCGCGCCGCCCATGGGAATGACGCACACGCCCTCGGCGGACAGGTCCCGGCCGTGGCGGGCGGCCAGCGTCTCCACGGCCGCACCGTCGCTCGGCCCTTCCACCAGCACCGCGGTCCGCACGCCCGACCGCACGGCCAGTTCGCCCGCCGGGCCGCCGGGACCGCCCGCCGCCCAGTCGGTGACCGCATCCCGGAACGCCCGCATGTCCGCCATGGGACGATCCTGCTCCTGCCCGGGCAGGCACCGCACCGGATTTTCCGGTCGGCCGGCCGGTCCGGATTTTTGGTGGGCCGGGTTTCGGGCGCGCCTCCCCGCCGAGTCCGGTCGTCGGTCCTATCGTCGTGGGTGTGAGGAGGCCCGGTCCGCCGGTCCACCTCCCCCGTACCCGGCCCGGTCGCCCTCCCCCCTGGCGGCCGGGCCGTGTCATGCCGGTACGCGGCCCGAAGGCACGATCATCGGCCACCCCGGCCCCGTCCCCGTGCGTCGGCGGCCCTCGCTATCGTCCGTGCCGTGCCCTCAAGCGACCACCTGCTCGACCTGATCCGCAGCACCCCGGAGATCGACCTGCTGCTGCGGACGTCGTTCGGCTTCGACATCCACCGGAAGCACAACGGCGACGGCCTGGGGCTCGCCTCGGGTGCGCCGCTGGAGCCGATCGCGGGGGAGTGGGCCGGCGGGGCGTACCTCCTCTGCGCCGAGCAGGACGGCCGGCGGCCGGTGGTGTTCGCGAGTTCCGAAGGGCAGGGCGGACTGCTCGCCGAGGACCTGGCGGACGCGCTGGAGATCATCATCGGGCTGGCGTGGCACGACTGCCTCGGCTTCTCGGGCGGCGGCGACCTGGACGTCATGCAGACCTCCGCACGACACCTCGAACGGTCGCGCGGCAGGGACAACCCGGACATCGACCAGGACGCCGCCCAGGTGGCCGCGGCCCTGTCGCTGCGCGTCCTGCCCGTCACCGACCTCGTCGTCAGACTGCACGCCGCCGCCTCCAAGACCGAGCCCGACCACCTCGTGACCGACGGCGGGCAGGCCTACGACCCGCTGTTCGGCGAGCACTCGGAGCCACGCCACGGCGGCTGGCGCTGACCCGCCATCCCGCAGTGCCGCCACGCCGCCACTCCGCGGAGCCCGGACGGGGGAGGATGCCCGCATGACAGACGACGCGGCCCGGCACCTCCTCGACCGTTTCGTGGGCCTGCTCCGGCCGATGCCCTCGCTGGTCGCCGTCTGGGCGCACGGCTCGCTCGCCGCGGGCGACTACCAGCCGGGCCGCAGCGACCTCGACCTGATCGC
>NZ_JBEYFP010001088.1:0-1730 GCF_040634455.1 Kitasatospora sp. NPDC007106 | reverse complement strand
CCGGCCGAGTTGGACGTCGGGGAACGGGACGGGGCGGGAGGATCGTGGCGTGACCTGCGGGCCTCCCGGCGAGTTGCAGGTGTGGACGCGGGACTCCGGGCGCGGACGTGCGCCGCGCCCCGGGGCGTCCCGGATCGATCGAGAGGTGTCGGACATGGCCCATCCGGTGCGGTGGCGGGCGGAGGTGTACGGGTGCACGGCGGAGGGCGCGTACCACCGCCTGGTGCTGGAGGTGCCCGAGGCCGCGTCCCGCGCCCGGCCGGGCCACTTCGCCTCGCTGGCCGGCGACCACGCGGTGGTCCGCGAGGCCGTCCCGATCGCCCGGGCCGACGCCTCCGCCGGCACCCTGGAGCTGCTGGTCGCCGACGGCCCCCGCAGCGGGCCGCTCGACCTGATCGCCCCGCTCGGCACGCCCTTCCCCGTCCCCGACGCACCCGTGAAGGCGCTGCTGGTCGGCCACGGCCAGCACGCCGCCCCGCTGCCGGCCCTCGGCGAGCAGCTCACCGCCCGCGGCGGCCAGCTCGGCTACCTGCTGGGCGCGCCGACCGCCGCCGCCCTGCACGGCGTCGACCGGGCCCGGGCGCTCACCCAGGACGTGCTGGTGGTGACCGAGGACGGCTCGGCCGGCCTCACCGGCCTGGTCAGCGACCCGGTCGCGCAGGCCGCCCGGGCGATCGACGCCTCGGTGGTCTACGCGGCCGGCCCGCCCGACGTCCTCGCACTGACCGCCGCGGCCGTCGCCGACCTCGGCATCCGCTGCTGGGCGCTGCTCGCCACCGACCTGCCCTGCGGCACCGGGCTGTGCGCGGCGTGCGTCGTCCCGGTGGTCGGCGCGGACGGCGTCAGCCGGTTCGCCCGGGTCTGCACGGAGGGCCCGGTGTTCGACGCCACGCGGGTCCGCTGGGCGGACATCGGGGCGGTGCCAGCCGATCTGGAGGGGACCTGATGGACCCGCAGGACGTCGACCTCACCGCGCCCTTCGGCCCGCTGACCCTGCCGAACCCGCTCACCACCGCGGCCGGCTGCGCCGGTCCCGTCCGCGAGCTCGCCAAGTTCGTCCCGCTGGACGCGCTGGGCTCGGTCACCACCCGGACGATCATGCCGCGGCCGCGGGCCGGCCACCCCACGCCGCGGGCCGCCGCCACCCCGGCCGGGCTGCTCACCGCGCTCGGCCTGCCCGGACCCGGCATCGACGCCTTCGTCGAGAAGGAGCTGCCCTGGCTGGCGGAGCGCGGCGCCCGGGTGGTGGTGTCGATCGCGGGGGAGCGGATCGAGGAGTTCGCCGCCCTGGCCGCCCGGCTCGGCGGACTGCCCGGCGTGGTCGGCCTGGAACTGAACATCGGCGGCCCCAGCCACGCCGACCTCGGCCTGGTCTTCGCCGCGAACCCGGCGATCTCCTACGACCTCGTCCGGGCGGTGCGCCGGGCGGCCCCCGCCGACCTGCCGGTCTACGCGAAGCTGGCGCCCGACGTGCTGTCGATCACCGACATCGCGGCGGCCTGCGTCCGGGCCGGCGCGGACGGCCTCTCCATGATCAACACCGTGCCCGGGATGGACATCGACCCGGACACCCTGCGCCCCTCGCTCGCCGCCGGGCCCGGCGGGCTCTCCGGACCGGCCGTGCGGCCGGTGGCGCTGCGCTGCGTGCACCTGGTGCACGCGGCGATGCTGGCCGGACGCCTGCCCACCGTGCCGATCCTCGGCATGGGCGGGGTCACCGACGGCCGGGA
>NZ_JBEYFP010001087.1:0-1732 GCF_040634455.1 Kitasatospora sp. NPDC007106 | reverse complement strand
ACGGTGGCCAACTCACTGCCGGTGACCGTGCGGCATGCCTCGGCGACGAGGTTGGAATCGGGCCGAGCGCCGAACGCCCGCGAGAGAGCCGATTCCCCGGTGAAATCGAAGTCGAAGACGGACCGGGCGATGTCCAGGCTCCAATCGAGGGCGAGACAGATCTGCAGCAGGGCCGGCCGGCTGCCGTCGTCGCCCGGCCCCCACGTTTGCCTCAGTGAATCGGGGTCATCGAGCGTTCCCCACAGCCATTGATCGTCGACTGCACTGTTGATGTAGTACAGGGCGTACGTGGCTTCGGGGTCGAGGCTGTCCGCTGGCCTACCGAGCAGCACGGAGAACGCCGCCGTCAGATCCTGCTCCCAAAGATCGGTCATCTCGAGGATCCTAGTCGAGCAGCGCTCAAGCCCGAACACCCCGCGGATCCCACACATGATCCTCTCCGGGAGCAAGATCGAAAGGGATCGTCGAGGCCGGGCCGGGTCCGGAGTGGTTCCTGGAGACGGGCCGCAGCCAAGACCCGCACCGCGCGCCTGGCGACACTGCGCCTCGTCCTGCCCGGCATTGACGCACTCGGCGACCGGGAGTTCGAGTTCGCACTCCGTGAGCTGCTCGTCCGCGACGGCTGGACCGCCCGCCAGGTCGGCCGGCCGGGCGACCAGGCCGCGGATGTGATCGGCCAGCACCCGCTCCTGGGCCGCATCGTCATCCAGGCCAAGCACACCACCACCGCCAGGAGAGTCGCCTCGCACGTGATGTACCAGGTCAAGGGCACCGCAGTCGTGGTCACCAACGGCACGTTCACCCGCGACGCCAGGGACTGGGGCGACAAGCACCACATCCACTGGGTCGACCGCGATCGGCTGCGCACATGGGCCGAGCACAGCGTGGCCCTGAACGACCTGCTGCGGCTGCCTGCCCGGCCCACCGGGCGACGAGCCAGACACCCCGGCACCCGCCAAGTATCCGAGTGACAACGAGGGGCTGCACCGTGCGCGGCGGCGGCACCGTCGATCCGCTGCTGAAGCTCCCGGCCGGCTGCATCCTCGCCGTGGCCGCAGCCAAGATCGCCTGGCACTGGCTCGGCGTGGACGTGCGGGGCTGGATCTGCGACCACCCGTGGTGGACGGAACTCATCGCCGGCCCCGCCCTGATACTCCTGCTGGTCCTGTCCGCGGGCGGTGCCCCAGGTGCCTACCGCGATGGCCCGCCGGTCTTCGACGACGGGGACGGCCGACCCTGCTGACCTACCGGATGCGCCAGTTGGAGGACATGACGCCCACCGGCTTCGAGCAGGCCTGCGCCGAACTGCTCGCCGGGGGCGGCTTCCTGCACGTCCGCGGGGTCGGCGGGGCCGGCGACCTGGGGAGCCGACGCCACTGCCTAGGACCGCGAGGGTCGCAAACTCGTCCTGCAGTGCAAGCAGTACCAGCGCCCAGTGCCGCCACCTTCCGCAGGCCAGGGCCTCGGGGTCGGGCCACGCCGAGTTGTTCGCGGCGGGTAAGACTGACGCGCCTGTCCGCGGGCGATCCGGAGTTCTTCCCGGCCGGACCGGGCGGATCGGTGCGTGTCAGCTCGGGGTGTCCGTGGTCGGGGACAGGGCCGCTGTGGTGCGGCTCAGGTGCCGGACCAGCGCGTCGGTGGCAGCGATCGGGTCGCGGGCGAGGGCGGCCCGCTCCAGCTCACCGTGTTCGTCAGGTGCCGAGCGGTCGGGGGTGTGGTGGCCCGCCGTCTG
>NZ_JBEYFP010001086.1:0-1737 GCF_040634455.1 Kitasatospora sp. NPDC007106 | reverse complement strand
CCCGGGACGACGTGGTGCGGTCGGGTGGCCGGGCACGGCCGGGCGGGTGACCCTTGCGGGATGTCGGCGGGTCCTGGGCGGTCGGGTGTGCCAACGGTGGAGGAGCGGTGCCCCGGGCACCGGCTGCCCGACCGCCGACTTCTCGGGGAGTGTTCCGCCGTGTCCATCGCCCACCGGATCCTGCAGTTACCCCTCGCCCTCGCCGGCGCAGCGGGCCTGTGGACCGCCTTCGCCGGCCCCGCGCAGGCTGCCCCCTCACATGCCGCGTCCGCCGCGGCGGGCACGGTCGCCGGGGCCGCGCCGGCCGCCGTCCAGGGCGTCGACTGGGACCGCATCGCGGCCTGCGAGAGCGGCGGCCGCTGGCACGCCAACACCGGCAACGGCTACTACGGCGGCCTCCAGTTCGACCGGGCCACCTGGCACACCAACGGCGGCACCGCCTACGCGCCCCGCCCCGACCTCGCCACCCGCGAGCAGCAGATCGCCGTCGCCGAACACCTCGCCGCCCACCGCGGCCTCACCCCCTGGCCCACCTGCGGCACCCGCGCCGGCCACAACACCACCGCCCACCACGCGGTGCCCACGCCCCGGCCCGCGCAGCACCCCGCCACCCAGCAGCAGGCCGCCGAACCCGCCCCGGCGGACACCGCCACCGTCGTGGTCCAGGACGGCGACACCCTCGACGCCATCGCCCAGGCACAGCAGGTGGACGGCGGCTGGCCCGCGCTCTACGAGGCCAACCACGACACCATCGGCGACGACCCCGACCTCATCCTGGCCGGCCAGACCCTCCGACTCCCCTGACGGTCCGATTCGGGCGCACGGCAGGCCGAGGACGTCCGCAAGAACGTCGGGTCGGCTCCGGAGCACTCCATGTCCTCGGGCCGCGGGAAGTTCTCCTCCTCAGGCAACCGGCTGAATTGTCATGGCGTCTTCACTCACGACAGCGCACAGCCGGGCCGGCTCTGACGGCCCGTCGGCTGTTCTGACGATCCGGGGGGATCCATGCGTTCGCGTTCTCTGTCGACGATTTCCGTTTCCGTGCTGCTGGCGGGGCTCGGCCTGACGGCCTGCGGTTCCGGCTCGGCGGCTGCTCCGCCGAAGCCCGCCGGGGCCGCGCCGGTGTCCGCCGCGCCGATCGTGGGCCGGTCCGAGCCTCGGACCTCCGTCTCGCCCCCCGCCGGGACCGCGGCGGCGGCGGGTTCCAGCGGCTCGCAGACGCTGCCCAGGTGCTCCGCGCAGGATCTGCGGTGGACGGTCGTCCGCCTCACCGAGGCAGCCGCCGACGAGAAGGATCCGGCGAACGCCGAACTCGTCGCCGTCGACTCCGGCTCCCGCGACTGCGTCCTGGCCGGGTACCCGACGCTCGAGTTCCACCTGGGCAAGGGGCCGGAGGCCACGGGGGTGGGCAAGGGCAGTCCTGCGCCGGTGACGCTGGGCGTGGGCAAGAAGGCGGTGATCGCCCTGCGCTACTCCGAGTTCAACGGCAAGGGGCCGGACACCGGCAATTGCGTGCTCGTCACGGCCGGGGCCGCCGACGTGGTCGCGCCGGGCGACAGCACCGAAGTCCGGGCCCCGGTGGTGGACCGCGCCGGCAGGCCGACGCAGGTCACCATCTGCGGCGACGAGGTCCGGATGAGCCCGCCCGTCGCCCGGTAGGGGCCGCCGCAACCCCCGGCCGAACCGGTGCGGAGCCGGGGATCCCCGCGGCGCCGGCGGTGGACGCGATCGCGCCCG
>NZ_JBEYFP010001085.1:0-1744 GCF_040634455.1 Kitasatospora sp. NPDC007106 | reverse complement strand
CACTACTCGAACATCAACGCCAACGGCTTCCGTGAGCTGCTCGAGGGCCAGAAGGTCGAGTTCGACGTCACGCAGGGCCAGAAGGGCCCGCAGGCCGAGAACATTCGCCCCCTGTAGTTCTTCGCCGAAGGCACCCGCCCGGCAGCGAGGGGCCCGCACCGCGTACACGCACGGTGCGGGCCCCTCGGCATGTGCGGGGCGGCGCCCCTGCTCCCGTCCCTTCCGGTCGGCATCGACCGCAGGAGCCGTGCCGCAGGTCCTCCGTCCCTTCCCAGCCCGTCACTCGTTCGGCCCGTTCTCGTGGTCTCCTCCGGTGCCCCGCGCCACGGGGTCTTCCTGGCGACGTGCCCCCTCAGGAAGGTCCCTGCATGAATCGCTCCAGTCGCTCCTCGCACCAGAACTCCGGCCGAGCGGTCGCCGACGGACGTTCCGGCCGCCGGGCCGCCGGTCAGGGCCACCCTGCGCAGGTCGAGTTCGCGGTGCCGGTGGGCACCACTCCTGCACTGCCGCCCGTGGAGTCCTTCGACGCACTGGACATGCCGCGCCAGCTGCTGTCCGTACTGACACGCCAGGGCCTCGACAGGCCGTTCCCGATCCAGGCGGCGACGCTGCCGAACGCGCTGGCCGGCCGCGACGTGCTCGGCCGCGGACGGACGGGTTCGGGCAAGACCCTCGCGTTCGGACTCGCAGTGCTGGCCCGCACTGCAGGGCGGAAGGCCGATCCGCGCCGCCCTCTGGCGCTCGTCCTGGTCCCCACCCGTGACCTCGCGCAGCAGGTCACCGAGGCCCTCACCCCGTACGCCCGCGCGGTACGGCTGCGGATGGCGACCGTGGTGGGCGGGCTGCCGATCGGCCGCCAGGCCCACCAGCTCCGCCGGGGCGCCGATGTCGTCGTGGCCACTCCCGGTCGGCTCGCGGACCTCGTCGGCCGCGGTGACTGCCTGCTCGACGACGTTGCCGTCTCGGTGCTGGACGAGGCCGACCAGATGGCCGACATGGGCTTCCTGCCCCAGGTCACCGAATTGCTGGAACAGGTGGCCCCGGGCGGCCAGACCCTGCTGTTCTCCGCCACCCTGGACCGCAACGTCGACCGTCTGGTCCAGCGCTTCCTCACCGACCCGGTCACGCACTCGGTCGACCCGTCCGCCGCCGCGGTCACCACGATGGAGCACCACGTGCTGCACGTTCAGCACTCCGACAAGAACGCCACGATCGCGCACATCGCCTCCCGTGACGGAGGGGTGATCATGTTCATCGACACCAAGAACGGTGCGGACCGCCTGGTCGATGACCTGCTCACGCAGGGGGTCAGAGCCGCAGCCCTGCACAGCGGCAAGTCCCAGCCCCAGCGTGCCCGCACGCTGGAGCAGTTCCGGGCCGGCCAGGTCACCGCGCTGATCGCGACCAACGTCGCCGCCCGCGGCATCCACGTCGACGGGCTCGACCTGGTCGTCAACCTGGAGCCGCCCACGGACCACAAGGACTACCTGCACCGGGGCGGCCGCACCGCCCGGGCCGGCGAGTCCGGCACCGTCGTCACACTGGTGCTGCCCAACCAGCGCCGTCGGATGGCACGCACGATGACGACGGCGGGCCTCGTCCCCGTCACGACCGCGGTGCTGGCCGGCGGCCAGGAGCTGGCCCGCATCACCGGCGCCCGCGTGCCCACCGGCGTCCCCACGGTGATCCCGAACCCCGTCGTCGAGCGGCCGCGCCGCAGCCCCTCCACGCGCCGCGGCCGCCG
>NZ_JBEYFP010001084.1:0-1748 GCF_040634455.1 Kitasatospora sp. NPDC007106 | reverse complement strand
GCGCGGGGGCCGTCTCGGTGCTGGCCGGCACCCAGACCGGCGCCGGCGCCGCCGTCCAGGGCAGCCTGCCCGCGGACACCCAGTTCTGGAAGGACCCGGCCTCCCAGGTCGTCAAGTGGGTCGCGGCCAACCCCAACGACTCCCGCACGCCGGTGATCTCCAAGCGGATCGCGAGCCAGCCGCAGGGCGTCTGGTTCGCCAACTACAAGCCGGACACGGTGACCTCGGACGTCCGCGCGATCACCGGCGCGGCCTCCGCGGCCGGCCAGGTGCCGGTGCTGGTGGTCTACGAGATCCCCAACCGGGACTGCGGCGGCGCCTCCGCCGGCGGCGCCCCCGACCTCGCCGCCTACGACGCCTGGGTCACCAAGTTCGCGGCGGGCCTCGGCAGCGGACGCTCGGTCGTCGTCCTGGAGCCCGACTCCATCGCGCTCACCACCTGTCTCTCCGCCCAGCAGCAGACCGACCGCTTCGCCTCGCTCTCCCGGGCCGGCGCGGCCATCCACGCGGCCGCCCCCAACGCCAAGGTCTACCTGGACGGCGGCCACTCCACCTGGAACAGCGCCTCCGAGCAGGCCAGCCGGCTGCGCAGCGCGGGCATCCTGGCCAACGCGGACGGCTTCTTCACCAACGTCTCCAACTTCAACACCACCTCGGGCGAGGTCGGTTACGCCAAGTCCGTGCTCTCCGCCCTCGGCAACCCGGCCAACCTGCACGCCGTGATCGACACCAGCCGCAACGGCAACGGCCCGGCGGGCGGCGTCTGGTGCGACCCGTCCGGCCGGAAGATCGGCAACTACCCGACCGCGGCCACCGGCGACGCCGCGATCGACGCCTTCCTGTGGGTGAAGCCCCCGGGCGAGGCCGACGGCTGCGCGGCCGCCGCGGGCACCTTCGTCCCGGACATCGCGTACCAGCTGGCCCAGAACGCCACCGACCCGAGCACCCCGCCGACCAGCCAGCCGCCCACGTCCCAGCCGCCGACCTCGCAGCCTCCGACGTCCCAGCCCCCGACGTCCCAGCCCCCGACCAGCCAGCCGCCCACCTCGCAGCCGCCGACCGGCAGTGCGGCCTGCTCGGTCGCCTACAAGGCCAACTCCTGGACGGGCGGGTTCACCGCCGACGTGACGGTCAGGAACACCGGTACCGCCGCGATCACCGGCTGGACGCTGAAGTGGACCTTCGGCGGCGACCAGAAGGTCACCAGCGCCTGGAACGCCAAGGTGACGCAGTCCGGCACCGCGGTCACCGCCACCGACCTCGGCTACAACGGGGCACTCGCCGCCGGCGCCTCCACCGGCTTCGGCTTCCAGGCCACCTACGGCTCCGCCAACCCGACCCCGACCGTCTTCACCCTGAACGGCTCCGCCTGCACCCCCGCCTGACACCGCGGCACGCCGCACGGCACGGCCGCCGACCGCTTCCCCACCGCGGTCGGCGGCTTCCGCGCGTCCGGCCGCGCGTCCGGCCGCGTGCTCAGCGGCAGAGCTCGAAGACCATGTCCTCGAAGTCCGGGTGCCGCCGGGCGGCCTCCGCGACCACCTCGGCGGCCGGACGGCGGGCGCCCGGCGCCAGGCGCTCCGCGACGGCGGCCAACTCCGCGTTCGGACGGGCATCCCGCCCCGGGTGCTCGACCGCCTCGCGCGGGCCGGACCCGTCCCCGAGCAGCCACAGGTACGAGGCCAGGTCGCAGGCGACCACCCCGGTCTCGCCCTCCGACCCGAGGAACACCACCGGCTGCTCGGCCA
>NZ_JBEYFP010001083.1:0-1751 GCF_040634455.1 Kitasatospora sp. NPDC007106 | reverse complement strand
GGAGGCCGGGTAGCCGCCGCCGAGCACCGTCACCACGCCCACCCCGGGCCGGCGGACCACCGGCTGGGCGAACAGCGCCGCCGGCCGCCCCCGGAACGACGCGTAGTTGTCGAACAGCCGGGGCTGGTACAGGCCCGACCCCGCCGCGACCTCGGTGACGGCCGACTCGGCCACCGTCGACTCCACACTGCCGGTGCCGCCGCCGTTCACGAACTCCAGTTCCGCGACCTGCCGCAGCCGCTGCACCACCGCGGCCCGCCGCTCGGCCAGCTCCGCCCGGGCCCGGGTCTGCATCATCCGCACCAGCTGCGAGCGCAGCGGCCGGCCGGCGACCCGGTCGCCGACGCCGGCGATGTGGCCCTCGTAGGCCATCAGGCCGACCACCTCGAAGCCCGGCCGGTTCTGCACCAGCTCGGCGAAGGCGCCCAGGGCCTCGGGGGTGCGCAGCGGCGAGCGTCGGGCGCCGAAGCGGACCCGTCCGCCGAACAGCTCCAGCGAGGTGTCCAGCTCCAGGCAGACCCGGACGGTCTCCGGGCCCCCGCGGGAGGAGTCGATCAGGTCCAGCTGCGCGGGGTCGTCCAGCAGGACGGTGATCGCCCCGGCGAGCTTGGGATCGTCGGTGAGCTCGCCGAAGCCGGCCCGGTCGGCCGACGGGTAGGCGAGCAGGACGTCGGTGAAGCCCTGGCGGGCCAGCCAGATCGACTCGGCCAGGGTGAAGCTCATGATCCCGGCGAAGCCCTCGGTGGCCAGCACCCGCTCCAGCAGGGCGCGGCAGCGCACCGACTTGCTCGCCACCCGGACCGGCTTGCCGCCGGCCCGGCGCACCAGGTCGGCCGCGTTGGCGTCGAACGCGGCCAGGTCGACGATCGCGAACGGCGCGTCGAGGTGCGCGGTGGCCCGGTCGTACCGGGAGCGGTCCGAGACGGCGCCGGACACGGCGGGGGCGAGGTCGGTGGCCATGGCGGCAGCGTCCCACACGGTGGCTACCGCTGGGTAGAGGCGGCGACCGGGGAAGCCGCCGCCCCGGACGCGGCGGGGGACGCGGTGGGGGAGACCGTCGCGGACGGGGTGGCGGAGGTCAGGCTGTCGGCGGCCGCGGCGGCCACCGACTCCACCAGGGCGATGCCCTCCTCCTTGGTGTCCGAGCCGTCGGTCAGCACCGCCACCAGCAGCTCGCGCCCGTCGTGCACCACCCGGCCGATGCTGTTGACCACCCAGGCCCCTTCCGCCGTCCGCGGCAGCCAGCCGTTCTTGAGGTGCACCGCGCGGTCGTCGTCCGCGGCCGAGACGCCCCAGCGTTGGTCGGCGGCTATCAGCCCCATCAGCTTCTGCAGGTACGCCCGGGACTCGTCGCCCAGCACGCCCTCGGTGCCGAACACCAGCTGCAGCAGCCGCAGCTGGTCCTCGGCCGTGGTGGTGGTCAGGCCCCAGTAGCCGTCGGTGCCGGCCGTCGTCCCGGTGAGGCCGAACGCGGCGTTGGCGGCGTCCAGCCCCTCGTCCCCGCCGATCTGGCCGAACAGGTCGGTGGTCGCGTCGTTGTCGCTGTTCTCGATCATCAGTGCGGCGGCGGAGCGCTGGTCGTCGGTCAGCATCCCGTCGGTCCGCCACAGCAGGGCCGCCAGGATGTCGACCTTGACGATGCTGGCGGTGACGAACCGGTCCGTCCCGTACGCGACGCTCGCACCGGGGACGTCGCGGTGATCGGCCCGGACGGCTTCCACCGGATCGTCGGCCGGGCCTCCCTCGACCTG
>NZ_JBEYFP010001082.1:0-1753 GCF_040634455.1 Kitasatospora sp. NPDC007106 | reverse complement strand
GCGGGCCCGAACCCTGTCCGCACCGCTGTCCGCCGTCGCACGCACCGGCGTCGACGCGTGGTACGGACCGGCCGTCGACGGCGGCTTCTGGGCGCTCGGGCTGGCCCGCCCCACCGGGCGGCTGGCCCGGCAACTGCTGCTCGGCGTCCCCATGTCGACCGGCGGAACGGGCCGCGCCCTGCTCGAACGACTGTCCGCCGCCGGTCTGACGGTCCGGCACCTGCCGCCCATGACCGACGTGGACACCCACCAGGACGTCCGCCTGGCCGCCGCCGAGGCACCGGACGGCCGGTTCGCCGCCTGCCTGCGCTCACTCGCCCCGGCACAGGAGGCGACCGGATGACCGCCCCCGCCGTCCCGTGGGTGGACGACCCGTTCAGCCACGCCGTGCGCACCGGACGCGGCCCGCTGTGGCTGCGCCGCCCGGAGGGCAGCCGCATCGCACTGGACATCGAACGCTGGTGCGGACCCGCCGCCGGGGCCGACCACGACCTCCTGGCACGCTGCACCCGGCTCTCCGCACCGGTCCTGGACGTCGGCTGCGGCCCGGGCCGGCTCGTCGCCGCCCTCCTGGGCCTCGGCGTGCCCGCCCTCGGCGTCGACATCACCGCCGCCGCCGTGGCCCGGACCCGCCGCATCGGCGGCCTCGCGCTGCGCCGCTCGCTCTTCGACCGGCTGCCCGGCGAGGGCCGTTGGGGCGGGGTCCTGCTCGCCGACGGCAACCTGGGCATCGGCGGCGACCCCGATGCCGTGCTCCGCCGCAGCACCGAACTCCTCGCCCCCGGCGCCACCCTGCTGGTCGAGGTCGAACCCGAGGAGGTCGACGAACGGACGACCGTCCGGGTCGAGGGCCCCGACGGCCGGCTGGGACCGCCGTTCACCTGGGCCCGCCTCGGCGCGTCGGCGACCGTCCGCCGCGCGCACCGCGCCGGACTGGTCGAGGCGGAACGCTGGACCTCGCACGGACGCCGGTTCCTCGCCCTGCACCGGGCACCGGCCCCCGGACGGCCCTACGGAAACTGAGCCGGCGCAGCCGGACGGCCCCCGTTCGACCGCGCCGTGACGGCCGGTCGGGCAGGCGGCCGTCCGGGGGGCGACTCACCCGCGGTCCGGCACCGGAGTCACCCCGGTCCGCGGCCCGTCGACCGCCCTCCGCACCACGGCCCGCCGACGCAGCCGTCGCCACGACGCCACCCCGAGCACGCACACCAGCGCCGCACCGTACGCGACCTGCTGGACCGCCCCGCCACCGGCCAGGTAGAGCACCTGTCCGGCCGCCGGCACCGCGAGCCACTCCCGGCGGCCGTCCAGCGCCACCAGCGCGACCACCAGCAACCCGTACCAGGGGTAGGCCGGCGCGACGACCAGCAGGGCCGTCCCGGTCACCACCAGGGCACCGCGCCACGGACGCCGGGGGTCACCGCACCGCAACACCCACAGCACCACCCCCACCAGGACCGCGCCCGCCACCCAGGGCGCCCACCCGTCCGGCACCACCAGGCGCAGCAACCCGAACCGGCCGAGGTGCTCCCGCCCGTACCCCTCCTCCTGCAGGTACCCCGGCAGATACCCCAGGACCGCCGCGCCGGAGAGGGCCGCGTACGGCAGGTACGCCAGCACGAAGACCCCGGCAGCGGCACCCGCGAGGACGAGGTGCCTCCTCGCCGGACGCCCGGACAGCAGGCCGGACAGCGCACCCGGCAGGGCCAGCGCCGGCAGCAGCTTGGCGGCGACCGCCGCGCCGGCCACCACC
>NZ_JBEYFP010001081.1:0-1755 GCF_040634455.1 Kitasatospora sp. NPDC007106 | reverse complement strand
CAGCGGACGGGTCCTGGAGACCCCCGGCAACCAGACCGCCAACGGCACCGCCGTCCAGATCTGGGACTCCACCAGCGGCGCCAACCAGCACTGGAACTTCAGGTGAGCTGAGCCGCACGGGGCTCGTGCCTCCGCCCGGATCCTTCCGCCCTACCCGGAAACCGCCGCGAGGCACCGGGGTTGTGATGCGCCCAGTACCGCAACGCGGCCTGACGAAGGACTCGGCACCAGGCAAGCGTGCAGGTCAGCACAGAGACGGGGCTTTTGAAGCCCTGCAGGCAACGGCGAGGATTCCAGAGCCGGCCGATTGACGACTCGTGCTGCGCACTCACGGCGGCACGCACATGTTAACGATAACAAAGCTGTGTGACAGCTCCATCCGTTCACCAAGGAGGTCTTCATGCGCAGACGACGTTCCAGCCGCAGGCATCTGCCCGTGGTGCTCGCCGTCGCGGTCGCGTTCGTGTCGGCACTGGCGGCGATGCTCGTCGCCAACCCGGCTCAGGCAGCCACCAGCGGCGCCTTGCGCGGTGCGGGTTCCAACCGGTGTCTCGATGTGCAGAACGCCAGCCAGGCCGATGGCACGTACCTGCAGATCTACGACTGCTCGAACGGGGCCAACCAGCTGTGGACGTTGACGTCCGGCAACCAGCTGACCGTGTACGGCAACAAGTGCCTGGATGTCCCGGGCCACGCCACCACGGCCGGTACCCGAGTGCAGATCTGGACCTGCAGCGGCGCTGCGAACCAGCAGTGGCGGGTGAACTCCGACGGCACGATCGTCGGCGTGGAGTCCGGGCTGTGCCTGGACGTCTCGGGTGCTGGCACGGCCAATGGCACGGCGGTGGAGATCTGGACGTGCAACGGCGGCAGCAACCAGAAGTGGACCGGCCTGTCCGGGACGTCAACCCCGACGACGCCCCCGCCGACGGGCGGCTCGTGCGCGCTTCCGTCGACGTACCGGTGGTCCTCGACGGGTTCGTTGGCGCAGCCGGCGAACGGGTGGGCGTCGGTGAAGGACTTCACCGACGTGGTGTACAACGGCAAGCACGTGGTCTACGCGTCGAACGTGTCCGGGTCGTCCTACGGTTCGATGATGTTCAGTCCCTTCACGAACTGGTCGGACATGGCGTCGGCCGGGCAGAGCGGGATGAGCCAGTCCGCGGTGGCGCCCACGCTGTTCTACTTCGCGCCCAAGAACATCTGGGTGCTGGCGTACCAGTGGGGGCAGTGGCCGTTCATCTACCGCACGTCCAGCGACCCGACCGACCCCAACGGCTGGTCCTCGCCGCAGCCGCTGTTCACCGGCAGCATCCCCAACTCCGGCACCGGCCCGATCGACCAGACCCTGATCGCCGACGGCCAGAACATGTACCTGTTCTTCGCCGGTGACAACGGCAGCATCTACCGGGCGAGCATGCCGATCGGCAACTTCCCCGGCAGCTTCGGCTCGTCCTACACCACGGTCATGAGCGACACGGCGAACAACCTGTTCGAGGCGCCGCAGGTCTACAAGGTCAAGGGCCAGAACCAGTACCTCATGATCGTCGAGGCGCAGGGCGCGAACGGGCGCTACTTCCGCTCCTTCACCGCCTCCAGCCTCGGCGGATCGTGGACCCCGCAGGCCGCCACCGAGAGCAACCCCTTCGCGGGCAAGGCCAACAGCGGTGCCACCTGGACCAACGACATCAGCCACGGCGACCTGGTCCGCAACAACCCCGACCAGACCATGACCATCGACCCCTGCAACCTGCA
>NZ_JBEYFP010001080.1:0-1761 GCF_040634455.1 Kitasatospora sp. NPDC007106 | reverse complement strand
TTCGACAATCTCGACCTGCTCACCCCCAGCGACGCCCTCGGCACGGGCATCGACGGGCCTCAGACCGCCGCCGGCTCCGGCGCGCCCTACCTCCTCGTCCCCACCGACCGCGCCCTCGCCTTCGACCACGTCTTCGGCCCGACCCGCCGCACCTCGCTTCCCGAGGCCGCCTAAACCCCCAACCGCCCACAGGCGGCCACCCCTCCCGCGGGGCCTTCTCTGCACGCGGCGAGCTGGGACTGCGGCTGCGGGGCAACGTGGGGGCCGACCGGCCGGGCGCCGGATCGCATGTGCCCGCAGGCCACGCCCTGCCGGCTTCCCCCGCGCCCGCGTTCCTCACCCGCGCGTCACGCGCTCAGATCAGACCTGCGGCTGCCAGGACAGCTAGCGCCAGGCTCACTGTGGCGACGAAAGCCGTCGCACCATTGCGCACCCGCCCGGCCCAGGCAGTCGCGTGTCCCGCAGGGATCCAGGGGAAGCGGTGGCGGACGGAGAGAGCGAACGGGCCCGTCCCCAGTCTCGCGGGACGGTGCCCGTCGCCGGTGGGCCTAGAGTGTGGCGAGTTGGTCGACCAGGTCGTCGAGGCCGAGTGAGCCCAGGGCGAGTGCCTTCATGTGCCAGGTCTTGAGGTCGAACGCGGCGCCCTGCCGGCTGCGGGCGGCGTCACGCCCCCGCAGCCAGGCACGTTCGCCAAGCTTGTAGCCGATGGCCTGGCCGGGCCAGCCGAGGTAGCGGACGATCTCGCTGTCGCGCAGTTCGGCAGGGCTGCCGTTGTACGTGGCCATGAACTCCGTGGCGAGCTCGGGAGTCCAGCGCTCGCCGGGGTGGAAGCCCGCATCGGCGGGGATGGCCAGGCCCAGGTGCATGCCAATGTCGATGATCACTCGGATGGTGCGCAGCATCTGCTCGTCGAGGAAGCCGAGGCGGTGGGCGGGGTCGGTGAGGAAGCCCAGGTCGTCCATGAGCCGTTCGGCGTACAGGGCCCAGCCCTCGGTGTTGGCGCTGACCATGCCGAGGGTGGTCTGGTAGCGGCTGAGCCGGTCGGCGAGCGCTACCCACTGGGCGAGTTGCAGGTGGTGGCCGGGAACGCCCTCGTGGTACCAGACGCTGACGAGCTGCCAGGTCGGGAATGACTCCCGGCCGAGGGTGGGGAAGTAGGTGCGGCCAGGGCGGCTGAAGTCCAGGCTGGGACCGGAGTAGTACGGCGAGGCGGCACTGCCCGCCGGGGCGATCCGGGACTCCACCCGGCGCAGCGGTCCGGAGATGTCGAAGTGGGTGCCATCGAGGGCGGTGATCGCCCGGTCCATGACCGACTGCAGCCAGTCGCGGATCGCCTCCTCGCCCTTGACCGCGTGGCCGTGCTCCTCCAGGTGCCGCATCGCGGCGAGGGCGCCCGCGCCGGGCAGGACGCGTTCGGCCTCGGCGCGCATCTCGGCCGCGGTCCGGTGGAACTCGTCCCAGGCCCACGCGTAGGCCTCGTCCAGGTCGACGTCGGCGCCGGTGTGGTGGCGCACGGCGAGCCGGTAGCGCTCCCGGCCGACAGCGTCGGGGGTGTCGGCGGTGGCGGGCGCGTAGGTGTCGCGCAGCCAGTCGCGGAAGTCCGCGACGGCGGCGGTTGCGCGCAGGGCGGCGGCGTCCAGCTCGCCGCGCAGCCGCTCGGGCCCGGGGGAGACGAAGTCGGCGAACCAGCCCGCGCTGCCTGTGTCTTCGCCGGTCCAGGCGGTGAGTTGGTCGATGACCGCGGCCGCCTGGCGAGGTGCG
>NZ_JBEYFP010001079.1:0-1767 GCF_040634455.1 Kitasatospora sp. NPDC007106 | reverse complement strand
CCAAGGCCGCCGCCGAACAGGCCTGGCTCGCCGCCCACCAGCAGGCCGGCCCGGAGGTGCTGCGGGCGCTCGCCGTGATCCGCCTCGCCGAGCACCTGCCGCGGATCGACAGCGTCACCCTCACCCCGGACGTCCTCACCGGCCTGCTCAGCCGCCTCGGCGTCGGCGGCGGCGGCAACGGCGACGGCGGTGCCCGATGACCCTCGCCCCGCGGGTGGTGCTCGTCCACCGGCGCACCGAGTACGAGGAACTGCTCGCCCGGCACGGCTCCCGCGGCCAGGCCGCGTTCTTCCTGGACTCCCGCGGCCGCTCCATCGCCGAGGCCGAGGAGCGCCACGACCGCACCCGCGCGGCGCTCGCCGCCGTCGCCGGGGCGATTCCCGGCGACTGGCGGCGCACCAGGGTCGAACGCGCCGACCTCGACCGGTTCCTCTTCACCCCGGAGGACCTGGTGGTCGTCGTCGGCCAGGACGGCCTGGTCGCCAACGCCGCCAAGTACCTGACCGGGCAGCCCGTCATCGGCATCGACACCGACCCCGGCCGCAACCCCGGAGTCCTCGTCCGGCACCGGCCCGGCGACGCCGCCGAGCTGCTGCGCGCCGCCGCCGGACCGGGTACCGCCGGAATGCTGGAGGAGCGCACCATGGTCGAGGCGGTGGCCGACGACAGCCAGCGCCTCCTCGCCCTGAACGAGGTCTACCTCGGTCAGAGCGGCCACCAGACCGCCCGCTACCGGCTCACCGCGCCGGGCGCCGCCGCCGAGGCCCAGGCGTCCTCCGGCATCCTCGTCGGCACCGGGACGGGCGCGACCGGCTGGTGCCGCTCCGCCTGGCTCGAACGCCGCTCCGAACTGCGCCTGCCCGAGCCGACCGGCGCCGCCGTCGCCTGGTTCGTCCGCGAGGCCTGGCCCTCCCCGGCCACCGGCACCGACCGGGTCCAGGGGCTGCTGGCCGGCGGCGAACGCCTGGAGGTCGTCGTCGAGTCCGACCGCCTGGTGGTCTTCGGCGACGGCGTCGAGTCCGACGCCCTCCAACTCGCCTGGGGCCAACGCCTGACCGTCGGCGTGGCCGCCGAACGCCTCCGCCTGCTCACCTGACCCGCACCGGGCGGCCCGGTGAGACGGGCTGGTGGCCTGGGCGGGCAGCGCTGTCCAGTCCGGAGCCCTCCGGTTGGCCCGGCGTCAGCGGCTGATCGCCGGTGTCGCCGCCGAACGCCTGCGCCTGCTCACCTGACCCGCAGCGGGCAGCGCTGTCCAGTCCGGAGCCCTCCGGTTGACCCGGCGTCAGCGGCTGATCGCCGGCGTCGCGGCTGAACGCCTGCGCCTGCTCACCTGACCCGCACTCCGGCCGCCGGCTGGTCCGCGCCGCCCGAGCTGGACCCGGCCGTCCGGCCGGCCGTGTTCGCGGGCCACCGCTCGGCGGCGGGACGCGGCCCGGCGGAAGGGCGTGCGGTGCAGGTCGGCTGCGCTCCCGCGAGCCCCCGGGCAACCCCGCGCGACGGTCCGCGCCCGGCGCGTCGCGGTCCACCGCTCTGCCACAGTGGCCGGGGCTCGGTCGGAGCCCGTCCACCGACAGGAAGGCCTCCCACATGGCACGTCGCTGGCTGGTCACCGGATGCTCGTCGGGGCTCGGCCTCGCCCTCGCCACCGCTGCGGCGGAGGCCGGCGAGTACGTTCTGGCCACCGCGCGCAAGCCGGACACCCTCGCCGAGCTGGCCGCCCGCCACCCGGACCGGGTCCTCACCGCCGCCCTGGACATCCGCGACCCG
>NZ_JBEYFP010001078.1:0-1769 GCF_040634455.1 Kitasatospora sp. NPDC007106 | reverse complement strand
GCCGCGTCGAGAGCCGCCCGGCCCTCCTGCAAGAGCACCTCCCCGGCACCGGTCAGGCGGACACCACGCCGGTTGCGCTCCAGCAGACAGACCCCGAGGCGCCGTTCGAGCTGCTGGACCGCCCGCGACAGCGGCGGCTGGGCCATGCCGAGGCGCTCGGCGGCACGCCCGAAGTGCAACTCCTCGGCCACAGCCACGAAGTACCTCAACTCGCGGGTTTCCAGGCGGGTTTCCAGGGGGTCCACGGCCGACAGCATACGCGGTGATACCCGCCGGGTATGACAGGGCACCGTACCGGTGTTGGCCGCACCACCCGCCCACGGGCCAGCATCATCTGCATGAGCGAAACGATGATCGCGCTGGTGACCGGCGCGAACAAGGGCATCGGGTACGAGATCGCGGCCGGACTGGGCCGCCTCGGCCACCGCGTCGGTGTGGGAGCCCGCGATGCGACCCGACGCGAAACCGCCGTCGGCAAGCTGCGCGCCGCCGGCGTGGACGCCTTCGAGGTACCGCTGGACGTGACCGACGGCCAGAGCGTCACCGATGCCGCAGAACTGATCGAACGACTGGCCGGACGCCTGGACGTCCTGGTCAACAACGCCGGAATCCCCGGCGAGATGGGCCCCGGATGGCTCCAGGAGCCGACCGCGCTCGACCTGGAGGTGCTCCGCACCGTCGTGGACACCAACGTCATGGGCGTCGTCCGGGTGACCAACGCGATGCTGCCACTGCTGCGGCGCTCGGCCTCGCCGCGCATCGTCAACGTCTCCAGCAGCGTCGGTTCCCTGGCCCGACAGGCGGACCCGGACATCGAGGTCGGCCCGATCATGGCGGCCTACGCGCCGTCGAAGTCCTTCCTCAACGCCCTCACCCTGCAGTACGCCCGACAGTTCGCCGGCACCAACATCCTCATCAACGCCGCCTGCCCGGGCCTGGTCGCCACCGACTTCACCGGCTTCCACGGACCCCGCACCCCCGCGCAGGGCGCAGCCACCCCGATCCGGCTCGCGACCCTCCCCGACGGCGGCCCGACCGGTTCCTTCTTCGAGGACGACGGCGTCGTCCCCTGGTGATCACCGGCCCGCCGCGGACCGACGAGGCGGTGGGTGCCGCCCGTCATGCCGGGCCCACCCGCCCCCGCCGCGTCGTGACAGTGCGTCAGATCCGGGCCGGTGCGGTGGCCGTCGGCAGGGCCGCGGGGCGTTCGCCCACCAGCGACGACGGCTGACCTCACCGGCGCGACGTCCGCGGCGACGCGGGACGGGCTCGGCTGCCGCAGGGCCCGTCGCCGTCGTCCCCGTCGGGCCAGGTGCGGGTGTCGGCGGGGTTCCACGTAGGGCTCGTCGTCGCAGGGGCTGCCGGTGCGGATGGCCTGTTCCCGGACGAGTTCGGCGTCGAGTTCGAGGCCGAGGAGGATCGCGAGGTCGGTCAGCACCTCGCCGGGCACATCGTGCGTCAGCAGCGTGCTCGGCCCGAGGAAGCACCCGCAGCCGGTCCGGTACGGCACCGGGTCGGCGAAACGCGGTGGGACGGGAGCCGGCCGATGCCGGCCGGTCGGCTCCTCTCCGCGACACGCACCCCGGACGTCCTGGAGCCGCTCCGAAATCCGATGGACCCTGCACCGCGAGCGCGCCACAATCCCCGGGGAACCGCGGAGACGGGAGCTTGTTTGGACGTGTTCGCGTGTGCCGGGTGCCGCACCGAGCTGACGGCGCCGATGTCCCGGGTCGCCCTGCCCGTCCACACCCACCACGGGGGCTGGGAGG
>NZ_JBEYFP010001077.1:0-1781 GCF_040634455.1 Kitasatospora sp. NPDC007106 | reverse complement strand
GCACGGTGACCGGCCGTGTGTGGGCCCGGCCTACGCCCTCGTAGCGCTGTCAGTGCAGGCCGTTGTAGGCGGCCATCACGATTTCCATGCCGCGGTTGTCCTCCTGCCGGACCCGGTCGATCATCTGGTTCATGACGTAGGCCACCGTCATGCGTGAGCCGGGATCGCTCACGACCAGGGAGCCGCCCCAGCCGCCCCAGCCGAAGGTGTTGCCGAACTTGCCGAAGCCCACCGTCCAGGACATCGGCGTCCCCAGCACGCGGTCGTCACCGCAGAACACTTCCTGCCACGCGGGCTCGCAACCCCGGGGGGACAGCAGTCGCACGCCGCCGACGGAACCCTGGTTCGCCAGTACCGACTGGATGAGGGCGACAGAGCGGGCATTGCCGAAGCCGTTCACTGCAGGGATCTGCGCACGGCGCCAGGCAATGGAGTTGATGTCCTTGACCCGGATCACGGCGCCGGTGTTCTCCCGGCGTGTGCCATCCCGTCCGGGCGGTGCGCCGGCAGCGTGCTCGTCGCTCAGTGAGGGCGGCGGGATGAGCGCTGCGATGCGGTGGTCGTGGTCGGTGGAGAGTCCGATGTGGAAATCCGCGCCGAGCGGTTCGGCCACCTCTTCGGCGAAGAAGTCTCCAAGACTGCAGCCGGTGATGCGTCGGACGATCTCGCCCACGAGGAAGCCGAAGGTGAGCGCGTGATAGCCGGCGGCCGTTCCCGGCTCCCATACGGGTGCCTGCGCGGCCAGTCCTGCGGTCACGCGCTCCCAGTCGTAAAGTTCCTCGACCGCGGTCAGCCCGGACAGGTCCGGCAGGCCCGCGGTGTGCGACAGCACATGCCGCACCAGCACGTTCTCCTTACCGGCCGCGGCGAACTCGGGCCAGTAGGCGGCGACCGGCGCGGACAGGTCGAGCTCGCCCCGGTCGGCCAGGATCAGCGCACACAGGGCGGTCATGTTCTTGGTCGTCGAGTTCACGCCGGTGAGAGTGTCGCGCTCCCAGCTCACGGAGCGGTCCGCATCGGCGTACCCGCCCCAGATGTCGACCACCTGCTCGCCGTCGAGGTAGACGGCTGCCGAGGCACCCACGTCGTCCTTGCCGAGCAAAGCGGCAAGGGCCGCCCGGACTGCGTCGAACCGCGGCTCGCAAAATCCCTTGACGTCAATCATGGCGTAAGCCTCGGGCAACGCCAGGTCTGCCTGCCCGACAATTCCCGCACCGGTTTTGTCGGGCGGGGCGCGGCCAGATCTTCTTTACTGAAGCAAGGCGACCGGACGGCCCCAGAAATCCGCTCCTGTTCCCGCCTCGCGGTCGGCCGATGGCCGACTCCGGTTCGGGCTTGGATGCCGGGCGCTGCGGCTGCGTGCGACTGGCCGGCAGGGTGAGGCGTTCCTGCGGTGGAGGTACGAGAAGGATGGACGGACAGGCGTGCTGGAGCGGCTGAATCAGGCGCTGGACCATTTGGAGGCCTGCCTCGACCGGGAGATCGACATGGCCGAGGTGGCCCGGATCGCCGCGGTGTCGGAGTACCACTTCCGGCGGCTGTTCTCCGCGCTCGCCGGGATGCCGCTCCCGGTCTACGTGCGCCGCCGACGGATGACCCTCGCCGGGGCCGAGGTGCTGGCCGGGGAGCTGACACTGCTCGACATCGCGGTGCGGTACGGGTACGGCTCGGGCGAGGCCTTCACCCGGGCGTTCCGATCGGTGCACGGCATCGGGCCGGGCGAGGCCCGGCGTACCGGTGCAGTGCTCACGGCACAGCCGCGCATGTCCTTCCGGGTCGTC
>NZ_JBEYFP010001076.1:0-1783 GCF_040634455.1 Kitasatospora sp. NPDC007106 | reverse complement strand
GCCAGGGACAGCCGGCCTCGATCCATCCGGCTCGCGCGGTCATGATCCCCGCATTCGAGGCGTCCTCGTAGCCGAACTCGATGAAGCAGCAGCCGCAGATCGCGAACGACGGCGTCAGTCCGTCGGAACCCCAGGGATCGAAGCCCTGATCGAGCCCGCACACAGGGCAATGGGCTCCTGGCCTCGGTGTTCTCGTCACAGGCCGATGCTACTTTCGCGCAGCTGAACCCCGTCGCCGATGCCTGCCCGGGTGAGGCAGGCACGGTTTCCAAGATCATGGAGTTCTCGACGCCCCGTGACCTGCCTGGAAGACCGTGCCTGCCGACGCATCATCGCCGATCCCACCTGCCCTTGACCAGTTCCGCGAGCATCCGCAGCTCACCCCGAGGAGGTACCCGGGCTGCTGGAGCGCCTGGCAGAGGTGCCCGACCCCCGCGACCCACGCGGAGTGCGCCATACCCTGGTCGCCGTCCTCGCGCTGACCGCTTGCGCGGTGCTGGCCGGCGCGACGTCGCTGCTGGCGATCGGCGAGTGGATCGCCGACGCCCCGCCGTACGCGCTGGAACAAGTCGGCGTGCGCGTCGATCCCCTGGCCCCGCATCGGTGCCTGCCGGCGGAAACGACCGTGCGGCGCCTGCTGACCCGGATCGACGGCGACGCGCTGGATCGGTCGGTGGCCCGCTGGCTCGCCGACCGCCGCCCCGAGCGGACCGGTGCCGCCGGACTGCGTGCTCTGGCCGTGGGATGGCAAGAGCCTGCGTGGCGCCGCGAAGGCCAGCGGCCGCAGGATCCACCTGCTCGCCGCCCTGGAGCACACCACCGGCCTGGTCCTGGCCCAACTGGACGTGCAGGAGAAGACCAACGAGATCACCTGCTTCCAGCCGCTGCTGGACATGGTCGCCGACCTCGCCGGCACGGTCGTCACCAGCGACGCGATGCACACCCAGCGCGAGCACGCCGACTACCTCCTGGGACACGGCGCCCACTACATCGTGATCGTCAAGGGCGACCAGAAGAAGCTCCGCAAGCAGCTCAAGTCCCTTCCCTGGAAAGCTATCCCCTTGCAGGGGCGCACCCGCGAGGCCCGGGCACGGACGGGGCGAGATCCGCCGCATCAAGGCGGCCACCATGAGCAACCTGCTGTTCCCGCACGCGCGCCAAGCCATCCAGCTCAAAACGCCGCCAGGTGAACCGCAAGACCGTCAAGATCACCATCAAGGCGATCTATGCGGTCACCGGCCTGCCCTCCGGACAAGCCACCCCCGCACAGCTCGCCGCCCTGATCCGCGGCCACTGGTCCATCGAGGCGCTGCACCACATCCGTGACGTGACCTTCGCCGAGGACGCTTCCCAGCTCCGCGGCAGCGGCGCCATCAGAAGGGTCATGTCGTCGGTGGCGAGGTCGTCCAGCATGGCGCGTAGTTCGTTCGGGACGGGCAGGTGGGTCAGCACCTCCACCCGAGGGCGGCGCTCACGCGGACCTCGGCCGGCCGTGCCGGGTCCGCCCAGCAGTCCCGCGCCCACGCCACCGTTGGCTCGTGTCGGTGTGCCCCGCCGAGCTGGGCGATCGCCAGCACCAGGGCGGCGCGTACGGCCGGGTCATCTTCGGTGTTCAGGCGGGAGTGGAGGGCGGTGCGGATGTCCTGTGCGCGGTCGAGGGCGGCCGCCAGCACGTAGGCGGCGGCGATCCGCACCGCGGGGTCGGGGTCGTCGAGCAGGGGCAGGAGGAGGCCGGTGTCCGTGGTGATCGCCTCGCGGGAGGCCTGCACGGACCAGTTCTGCG
>NZ_JBEYFP010001075.1:0-1787 GCF_040634455.1 Kitasatospora sp. NPDC007106 | reverse complement strand
ATCGACGACGGCACCGGCCAGTCCGGCAACACCCTGTACGACGGCTGGAACGACCCCGCCGGCACCGACGCCGCCCTCGCCCTCAACGCCACCGCCTGGCTCGCCCAGGGCAGCGGCAGCAGCACCGGCACCGGCACCGTCACCCTCACCAACCCGGGCGCCCGCACCGCCACCGTCGGCACCGCGACCAGCCTCCAGCTCTCCGCCACCGACACCGCCGGCGGCACCCTGAGCTACACCGCCACCGGCCTGCCCGCCGGCCTCACCCTCAACTCCGCCACCGGCCTGATCAGCGGCACGCCGACCGGCACCGGCACGTCCACCGTCACCGCCACCGCGACCGACTCCACCGGCCCGTCCTCCTCGGCGACCTTCACCTGGACGGTCAACCCCGCGGGCGGATCCGGCTGCACGGCCGCCCAGCTGATCGCCAACCCCGGCTTCGAGACCGGCTCCACCTCGTCCTGGACCGAGACCAACAGCGGCGGCGCCTCCACCATCAACAGCAGCACCGACGAACCGCCGCACTCCGGCAGCTACGACGCCTGGCTGGACGGCTACGGCACCACCAACACCGACACCCTCGCCCAGACGGTGACCCTGCCGACCGGCTGCACCGGTTACGCCCTCTCCTTCTGGCTCCACATCGACAGCGCGTCCTCGACGACCACCGCCTACGACAAGCTGACGGTCACCGCCAACGGCACCACCCTGGCCACCTACTCCAACCTCAACGCCGCCACCGGCTACCAGCAGCGGACCTTCAACCTCGCCGCCTACGCCGGCCAGACCGTCACCCTCAAGTTCACCGGCGCCGAGGACTACACCAAGCAGACCTCCTTCGTCCTCGACGACATCACTCTCAACGTCTCCTGAACACCGGCCGGTTACCCGCCCCCCAGCGGGTAACCGGCACACCCCGCGGGGGCGGGGTCGCCAGCCGACGTGAGCGGCGTGACCGGCCATCTCGGCCAGAACGCTCACCCGGTGGAGCCGTCGAACACCTCGAAGCCCGTCTCCACGGTGCCGCGAAACGCAAGCGCCTCGCGGTCGAGACCGAGGGCGTCGAGAAGGACGTCCAGCGCCCCTACCACGTCCTCCGCCGAGCGCCTCACCCAGACGAACGTGTCGGGGACCACCGCGCCTTCGAGTCGGCTCAGCGCAAAGTCGACCCGCTCGACGCGGAACATGGCGACACCGAGGTGTCCGAGGTCTTCCACCCTGGTACGACGGAGCGGGCTCCCACTCCGGCTCCGGCCCCGGAACCCCGATCACCGCCGTGCCGACCTCCCCGCCCGGACACCACCGCCACATTCGGCGATCGCCGTAGCCCACGGCCCAGATCGGCCCTCACCCGGTGAACGTCTGCGATCACGGCACTGGTCGGCTCCGGTCTTCCGCGGCTACTGTGCGCCCGTGACGACTCCCAGCGTCGAGTGGATCGACCAAGTCGCTCTCCGGGTGACCTGCTCGTACGAGACCTTCGCCCAGCAGCTGCAGGAGAGCAATCCGCAGCTGTCGTGGGTCGTGTCGAGCTACCGGACACGGGCCTTCCCGCTCCGGGTCTTCCTCTCACTGCGGACCGGTCAGGAGCCGGAGGCCGAGGACGTCGTCGTGTGCGTGGACTGCGTGAGCCAACCGGCCGGCATCGCCGTGCAGATCGACGTCTGCCGTGACGGAGGAGAGCTTCTGGACGAAGGACAGGAGATGGCCGTCAGCGAGGTGGGGCCGGACTCGCTCGACCTGGTTGCCGCTGGTGTCGACGCCTTCCTGAGGGACGCATCCGC
>NZ_JBEYFP010001074.1:0-1788 GCF_040634455.1 Kitasatospora sp. NPDC007106 | reverse complement strand
GCCGAGGCCGCGGCCGTCCGCGGTGCGCCAGGCGCGGATCTCGCCGGCCCGTCCGGCGGAGAAGGCGAGCGGGACGCCGTGCACGGTGGCGGCGGCGACCGCCTGGGCGCCCTCGCCACCGGCCGTGCCGTGCAGCAGTTCGCCGCTGACGGCGTCCCAGACCTGGACGGAGCCGTCCTCGCCGCCGACCGCGAACAGCTCGCGGCCGTCGGCCGGGCCGAGGGCCACCGCGGTGGGCAGGACGCCGGCGTCGGTGCCGGACCCGCCGAGTTCGGTGCCGTCCTCGAGCGCGGTGAGGCCGAAGCCCTCACCGGGCTTGGCGAGTGCGTAGGCCGGGCGGCCGCCGACGGATCCGACGGCGGCGGCGGGCCGGCCGGTGCCGGCGGTCGGCTCGGCGGGGTCGGGCTCCGGCTGGTCGAGCTGGACGAGGGAGGAGGGCAGCAGGCCGGCGGCGGCGGGGTCGAGGACCTGGGCCGCCAGCACCTCCAGCGCGCGGGCGATGCCGGGGACGGGGACGCCCGCGGCGTCGTCCCAGACGGCATCGACGCCGGACGGCATTCCGGTGGCGAACAGGCGACGCGCGGGTGTCGACCCGGCGTCGGTACCGGCGGTGACCTGGGCGTTTCCGGGTGCGGCGGATGAGAGCGCTTTCACGACCCGCGTCAGGAAGACCCGGTCGACGCGACCGCTTCTGAACGCGCGGCCGCCGGCCGCGACGCGCTCGACCCGGAACTCCCCGGTCGCCTCGACCGCGAGGTCGATCCGGCCGCCCGCCGGGCCCTCGGCGGGCGCGGTGAGCCGCAGCAGCTCCGAACCTCCCCCGGGTGCCGTCTCCGTGGACGGCGAAACAGCTCCCCCCGACATCAGGGTCCCCTCCTTCTCGACGGGCCAGCCCGTCCTCGTGCGTGCCATGCGGAACACCCCCGTGTGCCTGACGGTACGTCAGAAAGATGTCAGCACAGGTCCTCGGGTGTGAGCGTCGCGTGTACGGCGTCGTGCAGCGCCTGCGTCCGCGAACTGCGGAACAGTCCGGGCCGGAATCCGGCGCGGCGGAATCCGATGTAGGCACCAACCACCTGAACAGGCATGTTATCTGCCGCAGCGTACGCGTCAATCCGGCCCAGTCCGAGCTGCTCGAAGCCGAACCGGCAGAGCAGGCGCAGCGCCGAGGTGGCCGTCCTGAGGCTCCGTGCCTCGGGCAACAGCCAGACCGCCGCCTCCGCGGCACCCTCTTCGGGGCGCAGATCGACGAGTTCGGCCCACCCCACGGCGCGGCCCTCCGTGACGGATGCCACAGTGAAGTACGCCGCCCGGTCCAGCGCCCAGAGGCGCGCCGGGATGTCGGCGAGCCAGCGCGCGGCCGCGTCGATGTCCTGATGGGGGATCACCCCCTGCATGAACTCGCGGACCAGCGGGTCGCGGGTGCCGGCGAGGACGGTCGCGGCGTCCGCGGCCTCGGGCCGGCGGAGCACCACCGTGCCGTCCGCCAGCTCGGGTACGGGCAAGGAGCTCAGGCGACGCACCGTCAGACCTCCTTGCCGCTCTGCCCGATCATACGATCATTCTGCCGAATCCTCGGGCATCCGCCGATCGGCCGAAACGCCACCCGCCGACCGGCGGGCCGCCCCTCCCGCCGAACGGAGGGGTGACCCCCGCCGAACGGCCTGGGTGGTGCACGACCGGTTCGCAGCCGCACAGAGAGCCCCCGGACCGGCCCCGGACCGGGGCCGCGCGCGACGGGCCGCCGCACACGGGCCGGGGACGGGCGGGGGGGGGGGGGCGGGGGGG
>NZ_JBEYFP010001073.1:0-1790 GCF_040634455.1 Kitasatospora sp. NPDC007106 | reverse complement strand
GGTGGTGGTCGGCGGCCGCGACACGGACCGGGCCCGCCGGGCCGCGGAGCTGCTCCCGGGGGCGGTGGCCTGCACGGTCGCGGAGGCGCTGGCCGGTGCCGACGTGGTCTTCTGCTGCACGGACGCGTCCGAGCCCGTCCTGCGGCGGGCGGATCTGGCGCCCGGGGCCCACGTCAGCTCGGTCGGCGGCTCTCGCGGGCCGGAGCTGGACGCCGCCACCGTGCGGGAGGGCGCGCTCTTCGTCGAGTGGCCGGGCGCCGCCTCTCCCCCGCCGGCCGGCGCGCACGAGCTCCGCGGCGTCCCCGCCGAACGCCTCACCCTGCTGGGCGCCGTCCTCGACGGCACCGCCCCCGGGCGCCGCTCCCCCGACGAGCTGACCGTCTTCAAGTCCACCGGCCATGCCGCCCTGGACGTCGCGGCCGCCTCGGTGGTCCACCGCGCCGCGCGCACCCGCGGCCTCGGCACGGTGGTGGACCTGTGACGGCGGCTGCCGGTCTCCGGCCGGGCCTCAGTCGGGCAGGACGAGGAACTCCGCCGGTCCGAGCGTGAGGACGCCGTCGCTCAGCGGGGTGCAGCGGACGCCGCCCTTGTCGCGCAGGGCCCGCTGGGCGCCGGGGCCGATCACGGCGTCCATCCACGCGCAGGGCCGGGCGGCGCGGCGGACGGCCAGCAGGACGGGCCCGGTGCCGCAGTCCAGCGAGACCGTCCGGCCCAGGAGCGCGTCGACGTCGACCCCGCGGAGCAGCACGTTGCGGCGGGTGTGCCGCAGGTCCGTGCCGGGCCGGATGTCGAGCGGGAGGTTCTCGGCGGCCATCAGCGTGACGGCGGCGTCCCGGTGGGCCGGGCGGGCGTAGTAGCGGTCGCCGACGAGGCCGAGGCCCTGCCGCACCTCGGCGCTGCCGACGAGTTCGTCCGGGTGCGCCGGGGACGGCCCCTCCGACGGGCGTCCGGTGTACCGGTGCGCCGGCGACACCAGGAGCTGCACCACCTCGACCACGGCCATGCGGGCCAGCCTACGCCGCCGCGCGTCGCCGCCCGACGGGCCCGGCCCTCCGCGGGCATGCTGGTGGGATGGGTGACCGCGATGGCTGAGCCGAAGACCGTGCGGACGGGTGCCGACCCCGCCGCGTTCCTCGCGGGTGTAGGCGACGAACGGCGGCGCGCCGACGCGCAGCAGCTGTGCGACCTGCTCGCCGGGGCGACGGGCGCGCCCGCGGAGATGTGGGGCGGGTCGATGGTCGGCTTCGGCTGCTACCGCTACCGCTACGCGAGCGGCCGCTCGGGCGAGTGGCCGCCGATCGCGTTCGCCCCGCGCAAGCAGGCGCTGGTGCTGTACGTCGCCGAGGGCTTCGAGCCGTACGCCGGCCTGCTGGCCCGGCTCGGCCCGCACACCACCGGCAAGGGCTGCCTCTACCTCGAACGGCTCGCCGACGTGGACCGTGCGGTGCTCGCCGAGCTGGTCGCGACGTCGTTCGAACGGATGGACGGCCGGACGGTCACCCCGTAGCCGCGCGGCCCGCCGGACTCCGTTCGGGCCCGATGCCGAGACGGCCGGTGCGCCCTCCCCGCCGACGGCGGGACGGTCGCCTACGCTGCGGCAGACCGACGCGTCATCAGGAGAGGAACCCCTCATGGCATCCCGGCTCAACCCCTACATCAGCTTCGACGGCGACGCCCGCCAGGCGATGGAGTTCTACCAGGGCGTCTTCGGCGGCGACCTGGACCTGAACACCTTCGGCCAGTTCAACCCGGACCAGACCGGGGAGATGGCCGACCGGATCATGCACGGC
>NZ_JBEYFP010001072.1:0-1793 GCF_040634455.1 Kitasatospora sp. NPDC007106 | reverse complement strand
GCCGTCCGGGGCGCCGTCCGGGGCGCCGTCCGGGGCGCGGGCAACGCCCCGGGGAGCCGGGGTGCTGCGCCACTGGCGGCTGCTGGTGGCCGCCGTGGTCCCCTGCCTTCTGCTGGCCAGCGTCGGGTGGTGGTTCTGGCCGCAACAGCCGACGGGCCTTCCGCCGCACATCGCCGAGGGGACCGTCCAGGCGGACCTGATCAGCACTGACGGCGTCAGCAAACTGGTCGGGACGACGGTGGCGGCCGGGCCCCAGTCGAACCGGCCGCACGCCCCGCTCACCACGGCCCCGTCGGGCTGCGCTGTCGCCGCCGGACCGACGACGCAGTCGGTCTACGGGCAGGCGTGGAAGGCGTTCCTGTCGGCGACCTACCAGGACGCCGGAGGCTCGGGCAGCTACACCGTGAACCAGGTGATCGGCGTGTTCCCGGACGGCAAGAAGGCGGGCGCGGCCTTCCGCACGCTCACCGACGGCCTCGCCAAGTGCCCGTCCTCAACACTCACCGACCAGGCCGGACGTACGTCGAAGTGGGCCTACACGGCGCACCCCGCCACCGAGGTCGCGGTGGCGTGGACCGCGACGCAGGGCGACACCGTGAACTGGGCCTGCTACCACCAGGCGCGGGTGAAGGGCGCAAGCCTGATCCAGGCCTCCGTCTGCCAGGCCGGCGACGGCGAGCCCGCCGTCTCCATGATCGCCGACGAGCTCACCGGCAAGGTGACCGGATGACCGCGCCCTCGCGCAGGACGGCCGCACGCCGCCGGCGGACGCTGCCCCGCATCCTCCACCTCGTGCTGATGGCGCTCCTGGCGCCGATCGTCGCCGCGGGAGTGCAGACGATCGCGGCAGCCGACGCCGTGGCGGTCACGGTACAGGCGGGCACGCTTGCCCCCGTCCCGCTGGTGGCGCCCCGGGGGTTCGAGGCCGCCCTGGCGACCCTCCTGGTGGAGATCAACGACGCGAACCGGCAGGCGGCGGAGCTGGCCCGGCAAGAGAAGGACGTGGTCGCCGAGGCGGAGCGGATCACCAAGGAGTCCGCCGCCATCCGCGACAGCAAGGCGGCGCTCAACGCCAGGGTCGCCGCGGTGAACCAGGAGATCAGCGACCACAACGAGCGCGCGAAGGCCGTGGATGGCGAGATCACCGCCCACAACGCCAAGCCGCACACGTTCCAACTGCCCGCGGAGGCGGGCGCGGCCGCCGCCTTCGACGCCGAGGCGCGCCAACTGGAGTCCAGGAGGAACCAGGAAAACGCCGTCGAGGACAAGATCCAGGGCGAGGAGAGCCAGATCCGGCAGGAGGCCTCCCAGGTCGACGCCAGGTCCTCCCAACTCGACGCAGCCTCCAAGGCCAATGACACGGAGGCCTCCGATCTCAAGACGAAGGAACAGCAGCTCCAGTCCCGAGGCCAGCAACTGCTCGCGCAGATGGCGCAGGCGATCCAGAGCTTCGCCTCCGTTCCGTCGAACCCGGCGGCCGCCATGGACCAGGGCGGTGACGCGCCCGCTCCGGCGCCGCAAGCCGACAACCGGTTCGCCGGCCAGGACGAGGACACCGGCGACAGCCCCTACCGCCGGCCCCGGGCCGCCGCACTGACGCAGTACGCGAAGCAGCACGGCACCACCGTCGACACCCGCCCCGGCACGGCGTACCTGACGCCCGACGCCGTCCGGCAGCTCTCCCCCGCGCAGGCAGCCACCCTCGGCAGCCCGTCCATCAGCTACGACGGGCTGGTCCGCAAGCCCAACGGCCACTACACGGCGCTACGGGTGCGGGCCCCGGCCACCACCAC
>NZ_JBEYFP010001071.1:0-1807 GCF_040634455.1 Kitasatospora sp. NPDC007106 | reverse complement strand
CCGCGGGTCGATGGACTCGGCGCCCGGGCCGTGGTGCTTTCCTCCGCCCGTGCCCGCACGGAACTCCCCGGGCGTCAGCCCGACCTCGCGGCGGAAGAAGCGGCAGAAGTACGCCGGGTCGGCGAAGCCCGCGGCCGCCGCGACCTGGCTGACGGTCAGGTCCGTGGCGCTCAGCAGCCGCTTCGCCTCCAGGGTCTGCTGCTGCCGGATCAGCCGCGCGGGGGTGCGGCCGGTCGCCTCCCGGACGAGCTCGTGCAGCCGCCCGGTGGAGACGCCCAGCTCCCGGGCGTAGGAGCCGACGGTCCGGTCCACCCGGCCGGGCTCGGCGACCAGCCGGCCGAACCGGTCGACCAGCGGGTGCGGTCGCGCCGCCGCCGACTCCGCGGCCGGCGGTGCCTGCCGCGGCCGGTCGGGCAGCGCCCGCACGGCGCGCACCAGCAGGACGTGCAGCAGCGCCTGCAGCACACCCGGGTGGCCCGCCCCGGCCGTGCGGTACTCGCCGTCCAGGTCGGCGAGCAGCCCGGCCAGCCGGCGCGCCTCCGCGCGGTCGGGCCGCAGCGGCGGGGCGCCTGCCAGCTCCCGGGCCAGGGCCGCGTCCTCGGGGTGGCGCAGCAGGAAGTCCTCCTCGAACAGCAGCACCCGGCCGTCCAGCCCCGCGGCCCGCGCCCAGTGGTGGACCTGGCCCGGCACGATGGCGCAGAGCTGCGGCGGCCGCAGCGGCTGGTCCGCGAGGTCGAGGACGTGGCTGCCGCGGCCGCCGGTGACGTAGGCCAGCTCGTAGAAGGAGTGCCGGTGCGGGAAACCGGCCCGGGACAGCGGGCCGATGGTGTCGAAGGTGCCGACGGCGAACGGCAGCCGACCCCGGTCCGGCACCGCCAGCCGGTGCAACTCGATGTCGGGCGTGCCTCGTTGACGACTCATCGGGCAAGTCTCCCGACCCGGCCCGGACCCGTCCAGTGGTCCAGACCATGGCCGCACTCCGGTGCGTCAGGGGCCGGTCAGCACGGCCAGCTGCCGGGTCGCCCGGGTCATCGCGACGTAGCGGTCGACCGCACCTTCGACACCCCCGCCGAACCCCTCCGGGTCGACCAGCACCACCAGGTCGAACTCCAGCCCCTTGGACAGCTCCGGGGTCAGCGAACGGACCCGGCCCGTCCCCCGGAACGAGGGAGCGCCGATCACGCACGCCGTCCCGTCGGGCGAGGAGGCGAGCCAGCCGTCGAGCACCGAGTCCAGGTCCGCCACGGACCCGTGGAGGACCGGGATCCCGCTGCTGCGCACCGAGACCGGCACGTTGGCGTCCGGCAGCACGGCCCGGACGACGGGTTCGGCCTCCGCCATGACCTCCTGCGGCGTGCGGTAGTTGATGCCCAGCGAGGCCAGCTCGATCCGGTCCAGCCCCACCCGCTCCAGACGCTCCCGCCAGGACTCCGGGAAGCCGTGCCGCGCCTGCGCGCGGTCCCCGACGATCGTGAAGCTCCGGGACGGGCAGCGCTGCAGCAGCATCTGCCACTCCGCGTCGGTGAGCTCCTGCGCCTCGTCCACGACGATGTGCGCGAACGGCCCGGCCAGCCGGTCCGGGCCGGTGCCGGGCAGTGCGCTCCCGTCGACCAGGCTGTCCTGGAGGTCCCGGCCGCGCAGCATGGTCACCGCGCCCTCGCCGTCGTCGTCGGCCCGGAGCAGGTCGTCGATGACCCCGGCCATCCGCTCGCGCTCGGCGGCGACCGCGGTGTCACCACCGGCCGCGACCGCCGCTGCGGCTGGTTCGACGCGGTGATCGCCCGCTACGCCACCCGCGTCAACGGCC
>NZ_JBEYFP010001070.1:0-1809 GCF_040634455.1 Kitasatospora sp. NPDC007106 | reverse complement strand
GAAGCCGCCCGCCGGGAGGGCGAGCGGCTCCTGTGAGCGCGGGTCCGCGGCGCCGCCGTCAGCGGCGGCGCAGCCGGTAGGCGGCACCCGCCGCGACCGCGCCGGCGAGCACCAGCACCGCGAACCACCGCAGGTACCAGTGGCCGCCGTCCGGGTCGTACACCGAGGCGCGCGGCCAGGCCAGGTTGACCGTCATCGCCACCCCGTACAGCAGGGCGAGCACGTTCACCGGCAGCCCCCAGCGGCCGAGCGTGAAGAGCGGCCGGCCGGTCTCGTCCGTGTCCGGCCCGCCCTCGCCGAGCGGCAGCCGGCGCACCCGGCGGACCAGCATCGCGCCGACCACCAGCGCGTACGCGGCGTAGACCAGCACGATGCAGGTCGCCGAGAGTGCCAGGAAGGCGGCCGGCGAGACCAGGTTCAGCAGCAGGAAGGCCACCGCCGGGACGCCCACGGCGAGCGCCGCCCACCGGGGCATGCCGCTGGCGGGTGCGACCTCGGCCAGCCGGCGGGCGCCGGGCAGGGCGCCGTCCCGGGCCATCGAGAAGACCATCCGGGTGCCGGCGGTCTGCATCGCGAGGGTGCCGACGCAGACCGCGACCGCCACGTCGGCCAGCAGCACCCGGCCCAGCCCGTCGCCGAGACTGCTGGTCAGCACGTACGAGAGCCCCTCGGCGGCGAGCCGGCCGTCGGTCAGGCTGGGGGCGGCCAGCACGCCGCCGAGCAGCAGCAGGCCGCCGCTGACCCCGGCGGCGGCGAGCGCGGTGAGGATGGTCCGCGGCGCGGTACGGCGCGGGGCGACCGTCTCCTCGGAGAGCTCGCCGGCGCTGTCGAAGCCGATCATCACGTACGCCGCGGTGAACGCCCCGACCAGCAGCGTCCAGGCGCCGCCGCCGGTCGGCGCGGTGTGCAGCACCACGCCCACCGGCTGCTCGGTGTGGGTGAACAGCAGCACCAGGATCAGTGCGATGCCGGCGAGTTCGGCCGTCACCCCGACGCCGTTGACCAGCGACAGCACCCGGTTGTCCACCGCGTTCACCAGGGTGGTCAGGGCGATCAGCGCGGTGCCCAGCAGCACCGCGTTGGCCGCGCCGCTCGCGGTGGTCGGCGAGGGGTCGCCGCCGACCAGCTGGAAGCCCGGCCACAGCGCCGGCAGCACCACCTGCAGGGCGAGTGCCGCGGCGGTGACCACGACCACCTGGCCGAGCACCATCAGCCAGCCGGTGAACCAGCCGTACAGCGGGTTCGCCAGCCGGGTCGCCCACTGGTAGATCGCCCCGGAGATCGGGTAGCGGGCCGCGAGTTCGGCGAAGCAGGCGGCCACCGCCAGTTGGCCGGCGAGCACCGCCGGCCAGGTCCAGACGAAGGCCGGGCCGGCCGCGCCGTAGCCGAAGGCGAAGAGCTGGAAGACCGTGGTCAGCACCGAGATGAACGAGAAGCCGGCCGCGAAGGAGCCGAACCGGCCGATGGTGCGGTGGAGTTGCTGGGGGTAGGGGAGCGCGCCGGCGGACGGCGGACCGGCGGTACCGGCGGGAGCGAGCGACGTGCTGGTGGTCATGGGGCACCGGCCTTCCGCAGGCGTTTTCTGTCGGGTGACAGAAATTAGGGCCGGTCGGATTCCCGTGCGTTGCCCGCCTGTTGCCGCGAGGTTGCCGTGTGCTCACCGGAGTCGGGAC
The DNA here is from genome assembly GCF_040634455.1 of Kitasatospora sp. NPDC007106. Classification (NCBI taxonomy): domain Bacteria; kingdom Bacillati; phylum Actinomycetota; class Actinomycetes; order Kitasatosporales; family Streptomycetaceae; genus Kitasatospora; species Kitasatospora sp. NPDC007106. The sequence goes on along the minus strand of NZ_JBEYFP010001070.1, from coordinate 136 downwards.
GGTGTCTGTGACGCCGTCGGGCGGGGCGCGGCGGTGGTGCCGCCGCGGCGCGAGGGACCGGATCGGGCGGGGCGCCGAGGACCGGCCCCCCCCCCGCGCCCCCCGCAGCGAAGTGCAGATCACCCGTCAGAAGACC
>NZ_JBEYFP010001069.1:0-1818 GCF_040634455.1 Kitasatospora sp. NPDC007106 | reverse complement strand
GAGCCCCCGGATGCGGGTGAGGCCCGCACCAGGACGGATCCGGGTGCCGACAGGATCGCCCCGCCGAGCCCGGCCGCGAAGACTACTCGGCATGCGAATCGCCCACGCCACGGCCGCGACGGCCGCCGCCGCACTCCTCACCCTCCTCGGCACCGTCCCGCCCGCGACCGCCACCACCCGGCCCGCCGGCCCGCCCGCGACCGCCACCCGGCCGCCCGCCCCGATCGCCTGGGGCAGCTGCCCCGACAGCACGGCCGACACCCGCCAGCAGTGCGCCACCCTCGCCGTCCCGCTCGACCACGCCGATCCCACCGGCCCGCAGCTGGACCTCGCCGTCTCCCGGATCACCGCCGCCCGCCCCGACCAGCGCCGCGGCGCCCTGCTCATCGTCCCCGGCGGACCCGGCAACCCCGGACTCAACGGCCCCACCAACGCCGTCCGCCGACTGCCCCGGTCCGTCCTCGACCGCTACGACCTCATCGGCTTCGACCCCCGCGGCGTCGGCCGCAGCAGCCCCGTCGACTGCGGGCTCGCCCACGAAGACCTGTCGATGACCACCCTGCTGCCCTGGCCCGCACCCGACGGCTCCGTCACCGGCAACCTCGCCGCCGCCCGCCGGATCGCCGACGCCTGCACCCGCAACGGAGGCCCCGTGCTCCGCAGCATCAGCACCCGCAACGAGGCCCGCGACATGGACCGCATCCGCCAAGCCCTCGGCGAACGCCGGATCTCCGCCTGGGGCGTCTCCTACGGCACCTACGCCGGCGCCGTGTACGCCACCATGTACCCCGACCGCACCGACCGGATCGTCCTCGACAGCAACGACGACCCCGACCCGAGCCGCGTCGAACGCGGCTGGCTCGCCGCCTACGCCACCGGCGCCGAGGACCGCTTCCCGGACTTCGCCGCCTGGGCCGCCGCCCCCGCCGCCGGCGACCAGCGGCTCGCCGACACCCCGCAGCAGGTACGCGACCTGTTCCTGCGGCTCGCCGCCCGCCTCGACACCGCCCCGCTGCCCTGGCCCGGCGCCAACCCCGCCCGACTCGACGGCAACGCCCTGCGCGCGGCCATGCTCGACACCCTCTACGACGACGCCCGCTTCCCCCGGCTCGCCCGCCTGATGCTCGCCGCCGACGGCCGCGCCGAGCTGCCCCCGGCCGCCACCCCGCCCGACGCCGCGATGCAGAACACCGTCGCCGCCTCCGCCGCCACCATGTGCAACGACGTCCGCTGGCCCCGCTCCGCCGACGGCTACGCCCGCGCCGTCGCCGCCGACCGCACCGCGCACCCGTTGACCGCCGGCATGCCGGTCAACGTCATGCCCTGCGCCTTCTGGCCCACCGACCCGGCCGAACCGCCGACCCGGATCACGCCCGACGGGCCGTCGAACATCCTCATGGTGCAGAACCTCCGCGACCCCGCCACGCCCTACGCCGGCGCCCTGCGCCTGCGCGCCGCACTCGGCGACCGGGCCCGCCTGGTGAGCGTCGACTCCGGCGGCCACGACGCCTACGCCGCGCACGGCAACGCCTGCGGCGACCGGTTGGTGACCCGCTTCCTCGTCGACGGCCGACGCCCCGCACACGACACCCTCTGCCCGGCCGAGCACTGAGCCCGCATCCGTCCCGCCCCGGCGTCCCCGCCCCCGGTGTCCCGGCACCCCGGTGCCCCGGCCGTTGCTGCCCACGGTGGCGCCGGGGCGGTCGGTGCGGGTCCGGCCGGACCGGCCCGTGCACGGAGCGGGCCGATCCCGGGCAGGCGCCGCCCTGCGAGGCACTCCCGGCCCCGTGCCGTTCCGGGCCCGGGCCGTTCCGGGCC
>NZ_JBEYFP010001068.1:0-1818 GCF_040634455.1 Kitasatospora sp. NPDC007106 | reverse complement strand
CCACGCGTGGCGCGTGGCGCCCGGCGCGTCGGTCGGGATGCGGCCGGGGTGCGCCCGAGGGCGAGGAGTCAGACATTCTGGTGGAAACCGCCTGCCGACTCTGGCGTTCGTGCACGCACCAGGCTGATAATCAGAGCGAAATCAGGCGCTCCGGCTGCGCCTGTCCGGCCAAGGGGCAGTGAGAATCATGGACGAGCTCGGTCGGGTCGGATGGTTGACCGTCGGTGTCGCCGGCATGGCGCTGGCGGGAACCGCCCGTGCCGTGAGCCAGGCGGGCCGCATCGCGCGCGGCCTGCTGCAGTCGCCCCCGGCGGAGACCGACGGCGCCCCGGCGGCGGGCGGCCCGGACGCGCAGGCCGACGGCGGACCGGGCGGATGGATCCTGCTCGCCGCCCTGCTCCTGGCCGCCGGCGCCGCCTATCACGCCGTGACCGGAGCCGAAGCGGTGGTGAAGGAGATCCTGCACGGCCCGGCCCGCTGACCGGCCGCGCCAACGCGACACCGCCGTCACGTACGGCTCGGAGGCCGAACGCCGTCGTCCCCGTCGGGCAGGTGCGGGTCGGGGGCCGGGCACTCGCGGTGCGAGAGGCCCCAGACGTTGACCTTGTCGAGGATCAGATCGGCGAGCGGCGGGGAGTCGTAGCTCTCCCGGTCCGTGAAGGTGAAGCTCACCCGCACGTCCTCGGCCGGTTCGGTCACCAGGGAACGCTGGTCGGGGAGGCCCGGGTACTCCACGGTCCCCCACCGGCAGCCCGCCCCGACGAGCGCGGCCGTCAGGTGCGACTCGGTGATGCGGGAGTCGACGGTACGCGGCCCGGCGGGGCCGGGGATCTCCAGTTCCCGGTGCCAGGCCGGGACGATCATCGAGTCCACCCGGCGACAGCGGCAGACGGCCAACTGGATGCTGCCGTAGCCGAACCACCGGGGCCAGCGCTCCTGCGAGTACACCCGGCCGCCGGCCCCCGGCTCGCCGTACACCGCCGCCAGGTCCCCGAGCGCGGCACCGTAGTGCAGTGCACCCAGCCGTCCCGTTCCGGCCAGGACGGCCAGTTCCCCCACCAAGTCCATGCGGTCGATCATCGCACCTCTCCGGCGGGCCACCGTACGGGGTGACGTCCGGTGGGCGGAAATTCGGGCGACGTCCCGGTCGGCGGGTCGTTAGCGTGCGGCACATGCGTGCGCTGAGCGACTCCGAGATCCGCGGATCCTTCGTCAACTGCTCGAAGGGCGAGGCCCGTCGGCTGCCGGTGCCCCGCGACCTGGCCGGCCTGCCCTGGCCGGACCTGGACTTCCTCGGCTGGCGGGACGGCGGCGCACCCGACCGGGCCTACCTGGTCGCCGACCGGGCGGACGGTCCGGTCGGCATCACCCTGCGGGTGCCGACGGGCCCGCGCCGCAGTCTGACCCGCACCAACGTGTGCTCGCTCTGCATCACCTCGCACGCCGGTTCCGGGGTGGCGCTGCTGGCTGCCCGCCGGGCCGGCGAGGCCGGCCGGGAGGGCAACACGGTCGGCACCTACGTCTGCGCCGACCTGGCCTGCTCGCTGTACGTCCGCGGCCTGAGGAAGTCCGCCCTGGTGACCCGGCCCGACGAGTCACTGCCGTTGGAGGAGCAGATCGCCCGGCTGACGGGGCGCCTGGACGATTTCCTCACGAAGGTGCTCGCGAGCTGACCGGGGCCCGTCCGGACCTCCGTGGCCGCCGGGCGTCACCAGCCGCCCTCGAACAGCGCGAGCAGTGCCGGGGCGGCGTCCGAGGCGGTGGCCGTGTTGGCCACGGCCACCACGGAGACGAGCAGTGCCGAGCAGCCGGCCAGCA
>NZ_JBEYFP010001067.1:0-1826 GCF_040634455.1 Kitasatospora sp. NPDC007106 | reverse complement strand
AGCCCCGCCGCCGCGGCGGCCGCGGCCGCGCGACCCCCCGGGCCGGCCGGAGCCCGCTCACCCTGCACCGCACCGAGCAGCCATTCCCTGGCGTTCACCGCGCCACCCCCGTACTCGTCGACATCGGATCCGTACACCACTGTACGGATGTTCCGTACAGTACTGTACGGAACATGGCCAAGGGGAGAGTCAGCAAGGACGACTGGACGATGGCGGCGCTGCGCGCCCTCGCCCACGGCGGGGTCGCCGCCGTGGCGGTGGACGTGCTCGCCAAGGAGCTGGGCGTCACCCGGGGCAGCTTCTACTGGCACTTCGACAACCGGGAGGCGCTGCTCGTCGCCGCCCTGGAGACCTGGGAACGGCGCACCACCACCGAGCTCGTCGAGGCCGTCCGCGCCGAGCCCGACCCCTGGGTGCGTGCCAGGGTGCTGTTCGCCGAGGCCCTCGGCAGCGAGAAGATCGCCGGACTCGAGCCCGCCCTCGTCGCCCAGACCGCCCACCCGGCCGTCGCCGCCGTGGTCACCCGGGTCACCCGCACCCGGCTGGCCTTCCTCGCCGAGGTGTTCACCGGCATCGGGCACGACCCGCAGAGCGCCAGGCACCGTTCCCTGGCCGCCTACGCCGCCTACCTCGGCTGGCTGGAACTGCGCCGCACCGCCCCGGAGACCGCCCCCGAGGCGCGGCCCGGCGACCCGGACGCGGCGGCCGCCCTCGACCACCTGGTCGCCATGATCCTGGCCCCCGCCGCCCCGGCCCGTCCCTGAGCGGACGCCGGGGGCGAGCCACTCCCCGGGCGATCCGCGGAACCCGTCGGCGCCGAGTGCGCGTCAGAGACGGTGCCTGCCGCGTGCGTTCGGGTGGGCCGTCCCGCGGGGGTCGTGGGGCGTGGTCATGAGGGGGACGGTATGGCCGCTTGGATCTTCTTCTTCGCCCTGCTGCTGGCGCCCGTCGCGTTCGGGCTGACCCGGGAGGTCGGCACCCTGCGGCGGGCGAAGGCCGCCGATCGGCTGATGCGGCTCCTCGGCGGCAGCCCCGGATGGCGGACGATGGCACCCGGTGAGTCCTGGAACGAGTACGTCCCGCACTACCCCTGGCTGGACGTCCCGCGCGGCACCACCGTCACCGGCCCGGGTCCGGACGGGCGCGAGGTCACCGTCGCCCGGTTCGTGCGCCTGGAGCAGCGCCGGGGCCTGCACTGGCTGCTGTTCCGCTACGAACTCCCGGAGCACGTGCCGATGATCCGGCTCGAACGGGCCTGGAGCGCGGCCGCCCTGGGACTCCCGGTCGTCCAGCCGGGGCTCTACGTCCCGATGTCGGCGACCGGCACGGAGGCGATCGCCGAGCCCCTGGTGCGCAGCGACCTGATCGACCGCCTCGCCGCCCTGGGTGCGCCCGCGGTCAGCCTCCAGCGCAACGAGGCGTGCTTCCTGTACCACCCGCTGCCCGGCGGTCCCGGGACGGAGCGGTACGCGGCGGGGCTCGCCGCGCTCCTCCCCGACCTGTGCCGGCTCGCCCGCGCCACCGGGGAGGCGGAGGCCGCCCCGCCCGCCGACGGCGCCGAGGACGACCGCGGCCCCGGCGGCGCCCGCCGCTGACCCGGATCCCCGGCTGTCGGAGCCCTCCCGCCGTGAGCTAGGTTAGCCTTACCTAAATTCTTGTGGCGGGAGGGTGCCATGGGGCACGGCTGGGAGGGCGTCGTCCTCAAACTGATGCGGGGCAAGGACTTCGAGTTCACGGTGACCGCGGTCGAGGAGGTCACCGACCACTACCGGCGGGTGCGGTTCACCGACGGCGGGATGCTCGCCGCGACCGGCGTCCACCCGACG
>NZ_JBEYFP010001066.1:0-1826 GCF_040634455.1 Kitasatospora sp. NPDC007106 | reverse complement strand
GGCGGCCATGACGACCTCGGGCATGGCCATCAGCAGGAAGATCAGCCCGGTGGTGGCGGAGCGGCCGCGGAAGCGGTAGCGGGCCAGGGCGAAGGACGTCGAGGCCGGCGTCGACACCGTCTCCCACGTCACCCTGCTCGCCCACGCCTGCGCCGCGCAGCCCCTGACGACCTACCGCGACAAGCCGCCGATCGACCACGCCCGCCTCACCGCCGGCGACGACCCGGTGCTCGCCGAGCTGTTCGCCCTGATGCGCCGCACCGGCACCGTCCTCGACGCCACCGCCGCGCTCTGGGCCAGCGCGGAGATGACCGGCGGCGGCCCCGAGGCCGCCGAACGCGCCCGGCAGAACAGCGACCTCGCCGCCGCACTCACCGCGCAGGCGCACCGCGCGGGCGTCCCGATCGCCACCGGCACCGACTACGAGACCCCGCCGGACGACCCCTTCCCCGCCCTCCACGAGGAACTCGCCTTCCTCGTCGACCGCTGCGGCCTCACCCCCGAGGACGCGCTGCGCTCCGCCACCGCCGTCGGTGCCCGCAGCGCCGGTGCGCAGCAGCTGCGCGGCACCGTCGAGGCCGGCCGGCTCGCCGACTTCGCCGTCTTCGACGAGGACCCGCTGCAGGACATCAAGCACCTGCGCACCGTGCACCTGACCGTCAAGCGCGGCCGCCGCCACGCCCGCGCCGACTTCGAGGCGGGCCGATGACCGACTCCCCGTTCCCGCTGGTCGTCAACGCGCTCGGCCAGCTGGACAACCCCAACGCGCCCCGGTCCGCCGAGGCCGCCGCCGAACTCAACCCCTCCAGCTCCCAGCTCACCGTGGACGCCCGCGCCCTGGCCGACGCCCGCGCCTCCGGCCTGACCGCCGTCAACATCACCCTCGGCTACACCATGGGCGACCTCCCGCCCTACGAGCACACCCTGGAGGAGATCGACGTCTGGGACGCGATCGTCCGCGCCAACCCCGCCGACCTGCTCAAGGTCCGCACCGCCGCCGACATCCACCGGGCCGCCCGGGAGCGGAAGATCGGCATCGTCTACGGCTTCCAGAACGCGGTGGCCGTCGGCGACGACCCCGACCGCGTCCGGGTGTTCGCCGACCGCGGCGTCCGCGTCGTCCAGCTGACGTACAACCAGGCCAACCGGCTCGGCGACGGCTCCATGGCGCCGGAGAACCGCGGGCTCACCCTGCTCGGCCACCGGGTCGTCGAGGCGCTCAACGACAGCCGGCTGATGGTCGACCTCTCGCACAGCGGCGAACGCACCTGCCTGGACGCCGCCCGGGCCTCCCGGCAGCCCGTCTCGATCAACCACACCGGCTGCCGCGCCCTGGTCGACCTGCCGCGCAACAAGACCGACGAGGAACTGCGGCTGGTCGCCGACCGCGGCGGCTTCGTCGGCATCTACTTCATGCCCTTCCTCAGCCCGACCGGCCACGCCACCGCCGCGGACGTCGTCGAGCACATCGTCCACGCCGTCGACGTCTGCGGCGAGGACGCCGTCGGCATCGGCACCGACGGCACGATCACCCCGATCGACGACCTCGACGCCTACCGGGCCGCCCTCGCCGAGCACGTCGAACTGCGGCGCGCGAGCGGCGTCGGCGCGGCCGGCGAACGCGCCGACACCCTGCCGTTCGTCGAGGACCTCCGCGGCGCCGACCAGTTCCGCGACCTGGCCCGGCTGCTCGAACAGCGCGGCTACCGCTCCGAGCGGATCGAGAAGATCCTCGGCCGCAACTTCGTCGACTACGCCGAACGCGTCTGGGCTCCCGCCTAGGACCGGGCGGCACCCCAGGGGCGCGTGGGGCCGGGAGGTGCCCC
>NZ_JBEYFP010001065.1:0-1829 GCF_040634455.1 Kitasatospora sp. NPDC007106 | reverse complement strand
GCCGGTAGACCAGTACCAGGGCCGGGCCGACGAGCACGACCGCGATGAGCGTCACGATGGCCAGCCAGCGCAGGCTGTGCGCGGCCCCGGCGGCCTGGGACACCGTGAGCGAGGTCGGCAGGAGGTAGGGCCGCTGGGCGAAGCCCCAGGCCAGCACGGCCAGCGCGACGGTCGCCACCGAGGTGTAGCGGGACCAGCCGTACAACCGGCGCACCAGGAGCAGGACGGTGGCCAGGCCGCAGACCCCGGCCAGGATCGCCGTCAGCAGTCCGAGACCGCCGGTGAGACCGTCCCACACGTACCGGGCGTCGTCCCTGGTGACGGGCAGGGCGATGAGAGCGAGGACGACCAGCGCCGCGAAGGCGGCCCACGCCCGCAGGCGGAAGTGGTCGACGAGGTCGTGGGCGCCGAACCGCCGGGCGTCGGAGCAGAGGAAGACCGCGCCGAGGAAGGCGGTCGAGGCGATGGCCATCAGGCCCGCCATCAGCGAGGTGGGGTTGGCCCAGGCGTCCGAGGACGCCGGGACGCCCACCGCGACCCGTCCGGAGGCGATGCCGCCCAGCACTGCGCCGAGGAAGAACGGCGTGAGGAGCGAGGAGATCGCGAACGCCGCGCCGTAGACGCGCCGTTGGGCGATCCGGCGGCTGGGCTTGCGCAGCGCGAAGCCGGCTCCGCGGAGCAGCTGTCCGACGGCCGCGAGGGCGAGCGGCAGCCACAACGCCTCGAAGACCGCCTGGAACATCGTGGGGAACCCCGTCCACATGAGGATCAGGATGAAGATCAGCCAGACGTTGTTGACCTCCCAGACCGGCGCCATGGCGTGGTCGATCAGCCAGCGGGGCCGTTTCCCGCGCTCGGCGCCACCGGCCAGCAGGTCCCAGAAGCCCGCGCCGTAGTCGGTGCCGCCGGCGCAGGCGTAGGCGGCGATGGCGATCACCAGCAGCCAGGCGATGAGGTCCGCCATCACCGGTCACCGCCCGCGGCCGGGCCGGACCCGCCGGACACCACACCGGCCTCGTCGGGCAGGGGTTCGCGCCTGGGCCCGTACGGGGTGTCGGTCTCGGGGGCGGGTGTCCCCCGCACCGCCCTGCCCTCGTCGGCGATTCTCCAGCGGGTCCGCATCTTCAGCAGCACCGCCAGGAAGGACGCGAACACGGCCACGTACAGGACGACGACGATGCCGAACATCGTCCAGATGCCGTCGGAACGGGTCGGGGTGACGGCCTCGGAGACTCGCATGTTGAAGTAGACGATCCAGGGCTGACGGCCGACCTCGGTGGTGATCCACCCGCACTCCACCGTGATGAGGCAGGCGGCTCCCGCGAGCGCCGCGCAGGAGAAGAACCAGCGGTTGATCGGCAGGTCCCGGTGTCGCCACCAGATCCAGGCGTACCAGAGGGCGAGCAGGATCAGCACGCTGCCGATGGTGGCCATGATGTCGAAGGCCCAGTGGACGATGGTCGCCTCCACGGCCGTGGGGCGGTCGGACGCCGGCACGGAGGTCAGGCCGGTCACCTGGGTGCTGGGCTTGAACCCGGCGAGGATGGAGTCCAGCTGCGGGATCTTGATCCCGCCGGAGATCGTCCCGTCCTCGTTCAGCCGGCCGAAGACGTACTCCGGCACGTGGGTGGAGGTGTCCCAGACCAGCTCCATGCCGGCGAACTTGACCGGCTGCTTGTTGTAGACCGCGCGGGCGGCGGAGTCGCCCAGGAAGAACTGGACGGGGGTGAGGATCGCGGCGACGGTGAACGGCACGGTGAACCCGAGCTTGTGGTAGCGGTCGCGCCGCCCGCGCAGCCAGCCGACCGCGTACACGCCGGCCACCACGT
>NZ_JBEYFP010001064.1:0-1840 GCF_040634455.1 Kitasatospora sp. NPDC007106 | reverse complement strand
CGGCACGGCCGCCGCCCGGTGAACCGGGCCGGGTTCGTCATCCACTCCGCGATCCACGCGGCCCGGCCGGACGTGGTCGCCGCCTGCCACGCGCACGCCGTGCACGGCAAGGCCTGGTCGAGCCTGGGCCGCCCGCTGGACCCGATCACCCAGGACGCCTGCGCGCTCTTCGAGAACCACGTGGTGGTCTCCGAGGGCGGCGGCGAGGTCGTCCTCGACGAGGAGGCGGGCGCGCTGCTCGCCGCCGGCCTCGGCCCGCACCGGGCCGCGATCCACCAGAACCACGGCGTCTTCACGGTCGGCGAGTCCGTCGAGGAGGCCGCCTGGTGGTTCATCAGCATGGAGCGCAGCGCCCAGGCCCAGCTGCTCGCCGAGGCCGCCGGAACGCCTCGGGTGATGAGCGCCGAGGCGGCCCGCTACACCCGCGAGCAGACGGGCTTCCCGCTCGCCGGCTGGTTCTCCTTCCAGCCGCTGTGGCAGGACGTCGTCCGCTCCGACCCTGACCTCTTCGAGTGACCGGGCCGGCCTCGCCGGGCTCGGCCGCCTGGTGGCGGCAGCGGTACGACGAGCGGGCCCGGCGCCGGCCCCGGGCGGGCGGACTGACCCTGGCGGCGATCACCGCCGCCGCCCTGGAGATCGCGGACGGCGAGGGGCTGGACGCCCTCACGATGCGCCGCCTCGCCGACCGGCTGGGCACCCGCCACACCTCGCTGTACCGGTACGTCGCCAGCCGGGAGGAGCTCCTGGTGGAGCTGGTGGACCACGTGCTCGCCGAGGTCCGGCTGCCGGAGGAGACGGCCGACTGGCGGTCCGCCCTGGCGGCCGGCGCCCGCGGGTTCCGCGGCGTCCTGCTCGGCCATCCCGCGGTGGCGCCGCTGTTCGTCGCCGGCCAGCTGCTCGGCCCGAACGCGCTGCGCGCCCGCGAGCACGCCCTCGGTGTGCTGATCACGACCGGCTGGGAGCCCGCCACCGCGGTGCACGTCTACCTGACGGTCATGCACTTCGTGATCGGCTCCGCCCAGATGGACGCGGGCGGCGCCGCACGGACGGCGGCCGAGCGCGCCGCGATGGCCGAGCTGTTCGCGGCCCTGCCGGAGTCCACCCACCCGGTCGTCCGCCGCCACGCCGAGCTGCTCAACGCGCCGGACAGCGACGAGGAGTTCGACTTCGGGCTCACCGCGCTGCTGGACGGCGTCGCCCTGCGCCGCCCGGCGCCGTGACCGCGCGCCCGACCACCGCGCGCCCGACCACCGGCAGTCCCCGACAGGAGGCACCGTGACCCCGCCGACCGAGACCGAGCTGCCGCCGCTGGCGGAGTGGACCGCGGGCGGGCGCCGCCTGGCCGTCCGCGGCCCGCGCGGTGCGCACACCCTGTTCGTCCGCCAGGACGGTCCGCCCGGCGGGCGGCCGGTGACGCTGCTGCACGGCTTCCCGACCTCCTCGCACGACTGGGCGGCCGTGGCGCCCCGACTGGCCGCGGACGGCTGCCGGGTGACCACCCTCGACCTGCTCGGCTTCGGCGAGAGCGACAAGCCGCGCCGGCACGCGTACTCACTGCTGGAGCAGGCCGACCTGGTGCAGGCGGTGTGGCAGGAGCTCGGCGTCGGCGCGACGGCGCTGGTGGCGCACGACTACGGGGTCAGCGTCGCGCAGGAGCTGCTGGCCCGGGACGCCCCGCGGATCACCCGCACGGCATGGCTGAACGGCGGGTTCTGGGCCGACCTGCACCGGCCGGTCCCGATCCAGCGGCTGCTGCACGGCCCGCTCGGGCCGCTGCTGGCCCGGGCGACGACCGAGCGGCGGTTCGCCGCCTCGATGCGGCAGGTGCTGGCCCGGCCGG
>NZ_JBEYFP010001063.1:0-1841 GCF_040634455.1 Kitasatospora sp. NPDC007106 | reverse complement strand
CTGCCGGCCGGCCGGAGCCCGCCGAGCGGCCGGCACCGCCCGCGCCGGTCGCACCGGTCGCACCGGTCGCCGAGGAGCACCACCGGGCGGCGCCGAGCTGGGCACGCCGGCCCGGCGGCGAGTCGGTGGTCGAGACGACGCTGCAGCTGCGCGAAATCGAGGAGCGGTGAGCGGCCGACGGCGGGTGCTCTGGCTGGCCAAGGGCCTCGGCCGGGGCGGCGCCGAGCAGTTGCTGCTCAACTGCGCCCGGCACGCCGACACCGGGCGGTACGAGATCGAGGTGGCCTACGTGCTGCCGTACAAGGACGCCCTGGTGCCCGCGCTGGAGACGGCCGGGGTGCGGGTGCACTGCCTGGGCGGGGCGCCGGGTGCGCTGTGGCCGGTGCGGCTGCGCAGGCTGCTCGCCGAGCGCCGCTACGACCTGGTGCACTCGCACATGCCGATCCCGGCAGTGGCGGCCCGGCTGGTGGCGGTCGGCCGGCGGGCGCCGCGGCTGGTGCACACCGAGCACAACGTCTGGGAGCGCTACCGGACGGCCACCCGCTGGGCCAACGCGCTGACGTACCGGCGCAACGACGCGGTGGTGGCGGTCTCGCACGCGGTGGCGGCGACGATCGCCCGGCGGCGTCCGGACGACGGCTGGGTCACCGTGGTGCACCACGGCCCGGACCTGGCGGGCGCCCCCGAGGGGCCGGCCGCCCGGGCCGCCGCCCGCGCCGTGCTCGGTCTGCCGGCGGACGCACCGGTGATCGGCACGGTCGGCAACCTGACCGCCAAGAAGGACCAGGCCACCCTGCTCGCCGCCTTCGAGCTGCTGCGCCGCGAGCACCCCTCGGCGGCGCTGGTGCTGATCGGCGCCGGGCCGCTGGAGGCCGAGCTGCGTGCCCGGGCCGGCGGGGGCGTGGTGTTCGCCGGTTCCCGGCCGGACGTGCCGGCGCTGCTGCCCGCGCTGGACGTGTTCACCCTGAGCTCCCGCCAGGAGGGCCTGCCGGTGGCCCTGATGGAGGCGATGACCAGCGGCCTGCCGTCGGTGGTGACCCGGGTCGGCGGGATGCCGGAGGTGGTGGACGACGGCGTCGAAGGGCTGCTGGTGCCGCCGGGCGACCCGGTCGCGCTGGCCGGCGCGCTCGGCCGGCTGGCCGCCGACGAGGGGCTGCGCGAGCGGTTCGGGAAGGCCGCCCGGGAGCGGTCCCGGACCTTCGACACGGCCGGGGCGCAGCGCGCGATCGAGCAGGTGTACGCCCGGGTGCTGGCCCGTTGACCGATGCGGTCACCGACCGGCAGCACCCGCCGAGCGAGACGACATGGAGCCGAAGACCCAGATGACCGAGTCAAGCGCCGGGCTGACGTACCGTCCGCTCGTGGACGCCGACACGCCCGCCGTGCTGGACCTGCTGACCGCCTCGCTGGCGGGCGGGCCGACCGGCACGCGCAGTGCCGAGTTCTTCGAGTGGAAGCACCGGCGGAACCCGTTCGGTGCGAGTCCGGGCCTGGTCGCCGAGGAGGCGGGCGGGCGGCTGGCCGGGGTGCGGCTGTTCCTGCGCTGGCAGTGGCAGGCGGGCGGGCGGCCCGTGCCGGCCGTCCGGCCGGTGGACACCGCGACCCACCCGGAGTTCCAGGGCCGGGGGATCTTCCGCGATCTGACGCTGCGGCTGCTGGAGGAGGTCTCCGGCGACACCGAGCTGGTCTTCAACACGCCGAACGGCAACAGCCTGCCGGGTTACCTGAAGATGGGCTGGCGGGAGCTCGGCCGGGTGCCGATCGCCGTGCGGGTGGCCCGGCCGGCGGCGTTCGCGCGCGGTGCGCGGGCGGCGCTGGCCCGCCGTACCCGCCCCGCGGCG
>NZ_JBEYFP010001062.1:0-1842 GCF_040634455.1 Kitasatospora sp. NPDC007106 | reverse complement strand
AGTGTCGGGGTTATTGGATTACAGACGTGTGCTCTACGGAACGCGCGCCCCGCGCGTACGTCCTCCGTGGCCCCGGGGCCGCGGAAGGGGTCAGAACCGTCCGGCGCCCAGGTCCCGGGAGATCGCCCGGGCCGCGCTGCGCACCGAGGCGACCAGCGACGGCTTCACGAAGCCGTCCTCCGTCACCGTCTCCACCGGTCCGCTCACGCACACCGCGCCGACCGGGTTGCGCCGCCGGTCCTGGATCAGCGCACCGATCGACGCCACCCCCTCCCAGGTCTCCTCGATCGAGTCGGCCCAGCCCCGCTCGCGGATCAGCGCGCACTCCGCGTCCACGTCCGCCGGATCGGTCAGTGTGCGCAGCGTGTAGGGCTCGTACGGCCCGTCGCCCAGCTGGCCGCGGGCGACCGGGTCGTAGGCCAGCAGCACCTTGCCCAGCGCGGTGGAGTGCAGCGGCTGCATCGAGCCGACCTCCAGCACCTGCCGGGTGTCGTCCGGGCGGAAGACGTGGTGCACGATCAGCACGCCCTGCTGGTGCAGTACGCCCAGGTAGACCGTCTCGCCGCTGGCCCGGGCCAGGTCGTCCGCCCACACCAGGGCGCGCGCCCGCAGCTCGTGCACGTCGAGGTAGCTCTGGCCGAGCCGCAGCAGCTCGGCCCCGAGCTGGTACTTCCCGCTCTCCGGGTCCTGTTCGACGAAGCCCTCCTGCTGCAGCGTGCGCAGGATGCCGTGGGCCGTGCCCTTGGCCAGGTCGAGCGCGGTCGCGACCTCGGAGAGCCCGAGCCGGCGCTCACCGCCGGCCAGCAGGCGCATGATCGCGGCGGCCCGGGAGAGCGACTGGATCGGGCCGGGCATTGGCTACCTCCCCTGACAGGCGGTCGACATTGTCGACCGAAGTGTTGACGGCACGAGTCTGCCAGGCCGACGGCCGGACGCGCACCTTTCCGATCACTCCGCACCCCGCGCGGACCCGTTCACCCCGCACCGCGCACCGCGCGCGCGAGCCCCGCGATCTCCCGCTCGCCGACCCGGCAGCAGCCGCCGACCAGCCGCGCCCCGTCCGCCAGCCAGCCCGTCACCCGCTCCGGACGGAACGTCGGGCCGCCCCGCCAGTCCCGGGCCGCGGCGTCCCACGCCTCGCCGCTGTTGGGGTACACCACCACCGGCAGGCCCGCCGCCCGCGCGGCCACCGGCACCGCCCGGTCGGCGTCGGCCGGGCTGCAGCAGTTCACCCCGACCGCCACCACGGCGTCCACCCCCGCGGCCATTCCCAGCGCGTCCTCCAGCGGCTGCCCCGCCCGGGTCAGGCCGCCCTCCGCGCTGAACGACAGCCACACCGGCACCCCCAGCCCGTCGACCGCCCGCAGCAGCGCCTCCGCCTCGACCATGTCCGGGACGGTCTCCAGCGCCAGCACGTCCGGGCCCGCCGCCGCCAGCACCTCCAGCCGCGGCCGGTGGAAGCGCTCCAGCTCCGCCACGCCCAGCCCGTACCTGCCGCGGTACTCCGACCCGTCGGCCAGCACCGCGCCGTACGGGCCCACCGACGCCGCCACGAACAGCGGACCGGCGGCGATCGCGCCCGGCCGCGCCGGCGCCGCCCGCCCGTCCTCCGCCCGCCCGTCGTCCGCCCGCCCCGCCTGCCGGGCCGCTGCCCGCGCTGCCTCCGCCCGCTCCGACTCGGCCTGCCGCGCGGCCTCCCGGGCCAGGCGCACGCTCAGCGCGAGCAGCCGTTCCGCCTCGGCCCGTCCCGTCCCGCGGCGCGCGAACCCCTCGAACGAGGCCTGGTAGCTGGCGGTGATCGCGACCTGGGCCCCGGCCCGGAAGTACCCCAGGTGCGCCGCC
>NZ_JBEYFP010001061.1:0-1843 GCF_040634455.1 Kitasatospora sp. NPDC007106 | reverse complement strand
GCCGGGTACCCGCCGGCGGCGGACCCGTGGGCGGCCGTCCCGGACCCGTCGGACGTCCCCGCACCGGGCGCCGACGGCGACGCGGTGGCCCGGCTGCTGAGCGCGCCGGGCCCGCGGGACGTCCGCTGGATCCGGCGTGCCCTGCAGATCGCCGTCGCCCTGGAACTCGCGACCATCCCGCCGTACCTCTGCGCCTGGTGGTCGGTCAAGGACCGGACGAGCGAGTCCGCCCGGCTGATCCAGGGCATCGTCGGCGACGAGATGTTCCACATGGGACTGACCTGCAACCTGCTCACCGCGGTCGGCGGCCGGCCGCGGATCGCCTCCTCCGTCCTCGGCTACCCGGGTCCGCTGCCCGGAGGTGTCCGCCCCGACCTCACCGTGTACCTCTCCGGCCTGACCAAGGCGTACGTGCGGGACGTGCTGATGGCGATCGAGGCCCCGGAGCTGCCGCTCGTCCGGGAGTCCGGGCCGACCATCGGCACCTTCTACACCGCGCTGCAGGACGCCTTCCACGAGGTCCGGCCGGCCCTCGACACGGCCGGCCAGCTGTCCGTCCGGATCGGGCCCGACGTGCTGCGGCCGGCGGCCACCCTGGCGGACGTGGACGAGGCGCTGGAGGTGATCAAGGAGCAGGGCGAGGGCACCTCGGCCAGCCCGGACGTCCCCGCGGGCCACGGCGCGCCCGCCCACTACTACGCCTTCGGCGAGATCTTCCACGAGCGCCGGGTGGTGGCCTCGGCCGACCGCTGGGGCTACGACGGCGATCCGGTGCCCTTCCCCGACACCAGGCCGATGGGCGTGGTGCCGGCCGGCGGCTGGCCGGACCCGCCGGCCGCGGCCGGCCAGCTGCTCGGCCGGTTCGACCTGCTGTTCAGCAGGGTGGTGCACGCCCTGGAGGGCGCCTGGGCGATCGGCGACCCGCACGCGCTGGACGGCGCCGTCCGGTCGATGCGCGCCCTGGAGGAGCCCGCCCTCGCCCTGATGGAGATCCCGCTGCCCGACGGCAGCGGCGTGTACGGCCCGCAGTTCCACGTCCTCACCCGCCGCCCGGACGAGCTGTCCTGACCGGACGAGCTGTCCTGGCCGGCCGGCCGGCCGGGCGTGACGGCGTGACCGCCGGGAGCCGCGCCCGCACCCGCACCCGCGGCGCCGGGTCAGCCGCGGCGGCCCCAGGCGGTGATCAGACCGGGGGAGAGGTCGGCCGCGGTGCCCTCGGCCAGCGCCCGCTCCGCGCGGATCAGTTGGTCGGGGGTGACCAGACCGGTGGCCAGCACGGCCGGGCGGGAGCGTCGCCAGGTGTCCAGCCAGAACTCCGCGATCGGGCTGCCGCGGGTCAGCGGGGGCACCGTGATCTCGGCCCCGACGTCCGTCAGGCCGAGCTCCGCCAGCAGCCGCGGGTACTGCGGCGTCCAGGTGACGTCGGTGCCGATGGTCTCCCGCAGCGCCCGCCACATGGCCCGCATCGCCAGCCGGTACGGGGTGTCCGGCGGTCCGGCGGAGGTGAGGTCCACCGCGTCGCCGAGCACCAGGCGGCCGCCGGGCGCCAGGAACCCGCAGAGCCGGGCCGCCAGCCGCCGGTGGTCGGGGACGTGCATCAGCACGAAGCGCGCGTGCACCAGGTCGAACCGGCCGGGGTCGAAGTCCGGCGCGGTGATGTCGGCGGCCAGGGTGCGCAGCGCCCCGCCGGCGTGCGGCTCCAGGAAGCGGACGTCCCGGTCGACCGCGAGCACCTCGGCGGCGCCCGCCTCCTCGGCCAGCCAACGGGCGACGGTGCCGGTGCCCGCACCGATCTCCAGGCAGCGGACGCCCGGCCCGGCCCCGGCGGCGAGCAGCCTGCGGC
>NZ_JBEYFP010001060.1:0-1849 GCF_040634455.1 Kitasatospora sp. NPDC007106 | reverse complement strand
CGCCGTAGCGCTGGCTCCAGAAGTCGGTGCCCCAGGCGTCGTTGAGCCGGTCGAGGGTGGTGTACCGGTGCTGGAGCCAGGTGCGGAAGTGAGCTGCGCTGGTGTCGCAGTAGCAGAGGGCGTTGTGGTTGCCCCATTCGTTGTGGACGTGCCACAGGGCGAGGGCGGGGTGCCGGGCGTAGCGGGTGGCGAGTTCGGTGACGACGGTGTCGGCGGCCCGGGCGTAGGCGGGGCTGCTGGGGCAGAAGGCCTGGCGGCTGCCGTGGGTGAGGCGGGTGCCGGACGCGGTGACGGGCAGTGCCTCGGGGTGGCGGTGGGTGAACCACGGTGGCGGTGCTGCGGTGGGGGTGGCGAGGTCGACGGCGATGCCGTTGTCGTGCAGGAGGTCCATGACCGTGTCGAGGTGGGTGAAGTCCCAGGTGTCGGGGCGGGGTTGGAGGCGGGACCAGGAGAAGACGCCGAGGGTGACGAGGTTGACCCGTGCCTCGCGCATGAGGCGGACGTCTTCGTGCCAGATGTGTTCGGGCCACTGTTCGGGGTTGTAGTCGCCGCCGTGGGCGATGCCGCCGAGGCGGTCGGTGAGGGCGGTGAGGGGGTGCGTCATGACTTCACCGCCCCGGCGGACAGGCCGGCGCGCCAGTGGCGCTGCAGGAGCAGGAAGGTGAGCACGATCGGGACGACGGAGACCAGGGCGCCGACGACGGTGAGGGTCTGCAGTTCCGGGAGCCGACTGATCTGCGACTGCCAGGTGAACAGGCCGAGGGTGACGGGGTAGAGCCGCTGGTCCTGCAGCATGACCAACGGCAGCAGGAAGTTGTTCCAGATGACGACGAACTGGAACAGGAACACGGTGACGAGGGCCGGGGCCATCATGCGCAGGGCGATGGTGGCGAAGATCCGCAGCTCGCCTGCGCCGTCCAGGCGGGCCGCCTCGACGACCTCGTCGGGCACGGACGCTTCCGCGAAGATCCGGGCGAGGTAGACGCCGAACGGGCTGACGGTGCCGGGCAGGAAGACCGACCAGAAGGTGTTGGTCGCGTCGACCTCGGCGAACAGCAGGAACAGCGGCAGGGCGAGGGCGGTGGCCGGGACGAGCACGCCGCCGAGGACGACGGAGAAGACGGCTTCCCTGCCGGGGAAGCGGTACTTGGCGAGGGCGTAGCCGGCCGCCGCGGCCAGCAGGGTGGCGACGGTGGCGCCCGCGCCGGCCTGGGCGAGGCTGTTGAGGAGCCATCGCGTGTAGATGCCGTCCTGTTCGGCGAACAGGGCTGTGAGGTTGTCGCCGAGGTGCCAGGCGGCGGGGAGCAGCCCGGGGGTGGTGACCAGGTCGCTCTGGCTCTTGGTCGCGGAGACCAGCAGCCAGTAGACGGGCAGCAGCATGTACAGGGCCGTGAGGGCGAGGAACAGGACGGCACCGGCGGTCGGCAGGAGCGGGCTGCGCCGGGTGCGCACCGCCGGGCGGGGGTGCGCGGTGGGGTGGGCGCCTTCGGTGCGGGTGAGGAGGGTCACGGGCGCTCCTGCGTGCGGGTCGTGAGGCGGAGGAAGGTGACGGACAGCAGGAAGGTGAGGGCCGCCAGGAGGACGGACAGCGCCGCGGCCTCGCCGTAGCGGTCGGCGGCGGCGAGCGAGTAGCCGGCGAGGTTGGGGGTGTAGGTGCTGGTGACGCCGGTGGAGATCGCGCGGAACACCTGCGGCTCGGTGAAGAGTTGGAAGGTGCCGACGAGGGAGAAAACAGCGGTGAGGACGAGGGCCGGGCGGATCGCCGGGAGTTTGATCCGCAGGGCGATCGCCCGCTCTCCGGCGCCGTCCACCCGGGCCGCCTCGCCGATGTCCGGGGGGACGGCCTGCA
>NZ_JBEYFP010001059.1:0-1851 GCF_040634455.1 Kitasatospora sp. NPDC007106 | reverse complement strand
GCCAGGCCCCGGCCGCGGAGGCCGCGCCGGCGGCCGGGCAGCCGTTCGGCGCCGGGTGTGCCGCCGTGCCGTCCCAGGGGGCCGGATCGTTCGCCGGGATGGCCCAGGACCCGGTCGCCACCGCCGCGTCCAACAATCCGGCACTGTCCACCCTGGTGGCGGCCGTGACCAAGGCCGGGCTGGTCGACACGCTCAACTCGGCGCAGAACGTCACCGTGTTCGCGCCCACCAACGACGCGTTCGCGAAGATCCCGAAGGCGACGCTGGACGCCGTCCTCGCCGACAAGGCCAAGCTCACCAAGATCCTCACCTACCACGTGGTGCCCGAGCGCCTCGCCCCCGCCGCCCTGCCCGGCGAGCACAAGACCCTGGAGGGCGGCGCCGTCACGGTCACCGGCTCCGGCGAGGACTTCACCGTCAACGGCAATGCCAAGGTCGTCTGCGGCAACGTCCAGACGGCCAACGCCACGGTCTACATCGTCGACACCGTCCTGATGCCGGCCTCCTGACCGGTGGCGCGTCCGATCGGCGGCCCGTGCGTCAGTGGCCGGCCGCCGATCGGGCCCCGCCCCTCAGCGGGTCGGAGCGAACGGGGCGAAGCTGTGCGGCGCGGTGGGGAAGGCGTCCGTGAGGACGTCGGAACGGATCCGGCCGGTGAGGGCGGCGACGAGGAAGCCGGCGAACGGCAGGTCGTAGTGCTCCCACCGGGCTTCGCGGGCCGCGTTCACCATGACCGTCCATGCGTCGGGGTGCCGGCCGGGGCGGACGAGCCAGTACAGGAACTCGCCGTTGTCCGTCGACGCCCAGGGGATCAACCGGGCGCCCGGCTCGCGGAGTTCGGCGGGCGGCTCCTCCGAGCTCCCCCAGAGATGGTCGAAGGCCTCCGCACGTTCCTCGGCCGCGTCGACGAGGTCGTGGTACGGGTTGGGGGAGTCCGGCTCCAGGACGTACAGGTAGCCGTCGACGTGGCCGCCGCCGATGCGTTCGACGAACTCCCGGTAGTCACCGGGGAGTCCGGACCCCAGCGCGGCCCCGACCGCCGTCCAGTCCTTGGCGCGGCTGCGGTGGGGCCCGGGGAGCAGCCGGGCGAGCCGCTCGACCGCTCCGTGCGCGACGGCCGCCCCTGCCGTGTCGTTCACCGGGTGACGGCCGGTTCGGTGGCGAACCCGGCGGCGAGCAGTGTCCGGGCCAGGGCGCGGAGTTCCTCGTCGGGGTGGCCCGTGGCGGAGAGTCCGGAGTCGGAGAGCAGGCGGAGCGGGGAGAAGGCGAGACCGCGGAGGGCCGGGCGCAGCTCCTCCGGGGCGCGGCCGATGGCGGCGAGGGCGCGCAGGGCCGCCAGGCCGACGGGACTGGGGCCGACCAGGCCGGCGAGGACGGGGACGGCGCGGTCCGGGGAGCCGGTGATCCGGTGGTGGGCCTCGGCGGCCGCGAGCCGCGTCCAGTCGCCGCCGTCCAGCAGCCGTTCGACGACCGGCAGCAGCGGAGCGGCGGCGGCGCCCAGTGACTGCAGGTGGGCCAGGTACCAGGAGGTCTGACCGCCGCCCGAGAGCAGCCGCTCGAAGGTGCGCAGCGCCGGGCCTGCCTCGCCGGTGAGCCGGTGGTGGGCGGCGGCCGCCGCGCCGCTCAGCGCGGAGTCGGTGCTCAGCGCGGCCTCCTGCAGCAGACCGGTGATCTCCTCGGTCCGCTCGCCGAGGAGCCCGAGCAGACGCGCGGCGACGATCGCGGCGCGGCCCGTCCGCAGGCAGTCGGTGAGTTCGGGCCGGGCCTGCCGGGCGGCCGGGCCGAACCGCTCCAGGGCGCCGACGAGGGCGATGGCCGCGTTGCCGTCGGCGCCGGCGGCCAGCGCGCGGC
>NZ_JBEYFP010001058.1:0-1860 GCF_040634455.1 Kitasatospora sp. NPDC007106 | reverse complement strand
CAGGGTCGGGTACGGCTTCGGGGACGGCCCCGGGGGGCGCCGGGGTGACGGACCGGCAGGCCGGTACGACCTCGACGCGCCGATGCGGGAGGTTCAGGCGCTCGTCGGCGACCGACGGCACGGCCCGGGCGCCCGTGCGGGCGCCGACGGAGTGTCAGCAGTGTGTCAAAGGTCTGCTGCTCTCCCTGCCAGGGTGGGCGATTGCCCTGGTCGGGCCGTGGCCCGAGACTCTAGGGACGTCGGCGGGCCGCCAGGTCCGGCCGACGCTCCGGGGGGCCACCGTGCCGGCGACACGCGTCGACGGCCGGCTGGGGCGTGCGCCCAGGCGACCCGGGCACCGTGACTCCGCCGGCCGACCCCCACCGAGGTGACGATGACCACCCTGTCCCTGAGCAAGCCCAGGCGGGTGCGCCTGCTGCCGCTGGTCGCACTGATCTTCTTCAGCGTCTCGGGCGGCGCGTACGGCATCGAGGAGCTGTTCTCCACCTCGGGACCGGGCATCGCCCTGCTGCTGATCGTGGTGACCCCGCTGATCTACAGCGTGCCGCACGCCCTGGTCTGCGCCGAACTCGGCACCGCGATACCGGTCGAGGGCGGCTACTACCACTGGGTCAAGCGCGGCCTCGGCAGGTTCTGGGGCTTCCAGCAGGGCCTGCTGCAGTGGATCTGCAGCTTTGTCGACATGGCGCTGTACCCGGTGCTCTTCACCAGCTACCTGCAGAGCGTCGCGGGCTTCGTCGCCCCGGGCAAGCACGTGCTCTTCCGGCTCGGCCACTTCCAGTTCGACCTGAACTGGTTCATCTGCCTCGCGGTGATCACCGCCTTCACCCTGCTCAACCTGCTCGGGGCCGGCTGGGTCGGCGAGTCCTCGGTGGCCTTCGCCGCCATCTGCCTGACACCCATGCTGATCCTCACCGTCGTCGGCGCGGCCCGCCTGTTCGGCGACGGCACCGACCCGGTGGCCGCCGTCACCGCCACCACCGACCGGTCCGCCTGGACGGCCTTCGGCGCCGGCCTGTTCATCGTGATGTGGAACTACTCCGGCTGGGACAGCGTGTCCAACGTCGCCGGGGAGATGGAGAATCCGCGCAAGCACCTGCCCAAGGCGCTGGCGGTCTCGGTGCTGCTCATCATGGTCGGCTACCTGCTGCCGTCGATCGCCGCCCTCGCCACCGGCGCCGACGGGGACGCCGGCTGGAAGAGCTGGGAGGCCGGGTCGTTCTCCGCGGTGGCCCGCGAACTCGCCGGCCCCTGGCTGCAGTTGGCGGTGACCGTGGGCGGCATGTTCGCCGCCGTCGCGATGTTCTCCGCCCTGTTGGCCTCCAACTCCCGACTGCCGCTGGTCCTCGCCCAGGACGGCTACTTCCCGCAGTGGGTGGCCAAGGAGAGCAAGCGCCACCGGGCCCCCGTCGTCTCCATCGTCGGCTCCGCCGCCGTCTACGCGCTGTTCTGCCTGAGCAGCTTCGCCAACCTGGTGATCTTCGACGTCTTCCTCACCAACATCGGCATCCTGCTGGAGGTCGCCGCGCTGATCGCCCTGCGCATCCGCGAACCCGGACTCGAACGCCCGTACCGCGTCCCCGGCGGGGCGTTCGGCATCGCCGGCATCGTGGTCTGCCTGCTCGGCATCTCGGTGTGGGCCGCCTGGCAGCAGTACCTGGAGAGCGGCACCCAGGCGGTGACCTACGGCGTGGTCGTCGTCGGCGGCTCGGTCCTGCTCTACCCGCCGCTCGCCAGGCTCCGGGACCGCCGGCTGCGGCTCGCCGGGACGGACCTCCCGGCCGAGGCCGCGGGCGCGTCCTCGGCCGCCTGACGACCGGCCGGCTCCCCCACTGCCCGCCCGCCGCCGCCCGACCCGGG
>NZ_JBEYFP010001057.1:0-1861 GCF_040634455.1 Kitasatospora sp. NPDC007106 | reverse complement strand
GAGGTCGCGGCGTTCGTCGCCGGTGAGCCGGGAGCCGAGTACCGCCAGGACGGCGCCCAGGACGCGTTCGGCCTCCGGGCCGGTGTCGTAGCGGCCGGTGGTGCGGACCCGGCGGACGAGGTGGTGCCACGTCATGGCGTCGCCTTCAGGTGTGCGGGCCGCCGGCGTCGGCGGCGCGGGGCTGGTCGGGGCCGGTGGTGCCCGGTCGGGGACGGCCGAAGAGAACGTCGTACCCCGGGGGAGCTGCAGGAGTACGCGCTGGACGAGGTCGTCTCCGGCGGCGTCGGCCGCCGTGCTGAGGACGGCGCCGACGTCCCACGGCGCGGTCGCTTCGGTGGCGCCCTCGATCCAGACGGCGGTGGCGCGCACGAACCGGTCCGGACCGAGGGGTTCGGCGGCCTGCAGCGGGTTGAGCAGGACGAGAGCGAGGGTCTCCGGCAGGCGGGCGGCCAGCTCGGCGCGCACCCCGCCCACCACGTGGGCGCCGAGCAGCGCAAGGACCACGCGGGCCGCCCGCTCGGCTTCCTCGTCGGTGTCGTACTCGCCGCGTCCCCGGAGCTCGGCCAGGAACGCGTCCCATCGGACGGACATGGCAGGGCCTCCCTGTCGTGGACGGGCCCGTTCTGTCAGCCGGTCTCCGGCGTCAGATGCCCGACCGGCTCGGGGAGTTCGACCCAGCCCGGGGAGTTCGAGCAGGCCGGGGAGCCGGGGCTGCGGGGGACGGTCGGCCGGACCCGCCCGTTGCGCCGGGGGAGAGGCGGGGCGGGGCCGGCGACTCTTGGCTGCTCAGGCCTGGATCTGCTTGCGACTGCCGGTGTGGCTGATGGCGATCTTCCGGGGCTTGGCCTTCTCCGCGACCGGGATCTTCAGGGTCAGCACGCCGGCGTCGTAGTCGGCGGTGATGCCCGCGGGGTCGAGGGTGTCGGACAGCATCACCTGTCGGGAGAAGATGCCGAGCGGGCGCTCGGACAGCTCCCACTTCACGTCCCCGCTGTCGCGGCGGGGGCGGCGCTCGGCCTTCACGGTCAGCATGTTCCGTTCGACGTCGATGTCGATCGCCTCCGGGTCGACGCCCGGCAGGTCGAGGCAGATCACGTAGTCGTCGCCGTCACGGTAGGCGTCCAGCGGCATCGGGGTGGGCCGGGACCACGTGCCCGTGGTGCCCAGGAACTGCTGGGTCAGACGGTCCAGCTCGCGGAACGAATCGGTGCGCATCAGCATCGCGAAACACCTCCAGTTGAAAGGGTGCCAGTGCGCTTTCACCTGAATCCGTTCTAACATGTCATCCATCGGATGACAAACACCGAGTCGTCGAGAGAGTGACACGCATGCCCGAGAGGCCCGGCCCTCCACCGATCGTCCCCGCAGCGCCGGTCGGCCCCGCCTCCTTCCTCGCCGCCGCGGCCGCGCTGGGCGTGATCGACGACGCCGTCCGCACCGCCCGGGAAGCACCCGCGATCGACAGCATCCCCACCGCACCCGTGCAGTCCGGCCCCGAGCCGGCGCTGGCCGCGCTGCTCCTGCTGCGCGAGCTGCGCGTCGAACTCGCCGGCTGGGAAGCCCGCCTCGTGGAGACCGCCCGCGCCGCCGGCGCCACCTGGGCCGACCTCGCCCACCCCATGGGCGTCGCCAGCCGCCAGGCCGCCGAGAACCGCTACCTGCGACTCAAACCCGCCTCCACCCCGTCGCCCGGCACCACTCCCGCTGATGCCACCACCGGCGCCGAACGCGTCAAGGCCGTCCGCGACCGCCGCGCCGCTCAGCGCACCGTCACCACCTGGGCCCGCGACAACGCCGCCGACCTGCGCGTCCTCGCCGCGCAGATCACCGCCCTCGACGACCTGCCGCCCGCCGCCCGGCC
>NZ_JBEYFP010001056.1:0-1862 GCF_040634455.1 Kitasatospora sp. NPDC007106 | reverse complement strand
CCACCGCCTCCCGCGGGTCCGCGGTGTCCGCCGGGGGGTTCCCGGTGGTGCCCACGGTGGTGTCCTCAGTGGTACGGGGGTCGGTCACCGCAGGTTCTCCCGCAGGTCCCACAGACGGCGCCACATCGCGGAGCCGTCCTCGGCGCGGCGGCGCACCGGGCCGTCCCAGTAGCCGAGCAGGCGGCCGTGGTCGGCCGGGTCGTCCTTGCGGACGGCGCCGAGCAGGTGGCCCGGGACCAGGTCAAGGACGTCGCCGCCGGGCAGGTAGGCGCGGGCCAGGCCCAGCGAGGCGGCGACGTGCACGGCCTCCGCGGTGGACATCACGGTGCCGGGCCGCTCGACGTCCCAGCCCTCGGAGGAGCGGCCGGTGCGCAGGTCGCGGAAGACGGTGACCAGCACGTCGAGGACGGCGTCGTCGACGCCGAACGCGGCACCGGCGCGCTGCACGGCGGCGGTGGCCTGGGTGCGGACGAGCTCGGTCTCCGCGCCGGCGTCGGCGATCGGGTGCACCGTCTCGAAGTTGAAGCGGCGCTTGAGCGCGGCGGACATCTCGGAGACGCCGCGGTCGCGCAGGTTCGCGGTGGCGATCACGCTGAAGCCGGGGACGGCGGCGACGGTCGCGTCCGCGGTGCCGGCGAGCTCCGGGACGCTGACCCGGCGGTCGGAGAGGATCGACACCAGCGCGTCCTGCACCTCGGGCAGGCAGCGGGTGACCTCCTCGATCCGGGCCACCCGGCCGGTGCGCATCGCGGTCATCACCGGCGAGGCGACCAGCGCCTGCGGGGTGGGGCCCTGGGCGAGCAGCAGCGCGTAGTTCCAGCCGTAGCGGAAGGCGTCCTCGGTGGTGCCGGCGGTGCCCTGCACGGTGAGCTCGCTGGTGCCGCTGACCGCGGCGGACAGCAGCTCGGAGAGCATCGACTTGGCGGTGCCGGGCTCGCCGACGAGCAGCAGGCCGCGCTCGCCCGCCAGGGTGACCACGCAGCGCTCGACCAGGGCGCGTTCGCCGACGAACTTCGGCGCGACGACCAGCTTGGCGGGCAGCGCGCCGTCCTTGCGGCGCTTCGGCGGCAGGGCGAGCGCCTCGCCGTCGCTGCCGCACACGAAGGTGACCACCGCGGCCGGGGTCAGCGCCCAGCCGGGCGGGCGGGGGCCCTCGTCGTACGCGGCGAGGAAGGCGAGCTCCTGGGCGTACCGCTCCTCGGCGGGCAGGATCTGCCGAGCCGGCGGGGCGGCCTGATCGGTCGTCGGCTCGGAGAGGTCGGTCGGGGTCGTCGGGTACGTCGGGTTCGTCGGAGACACAGCGTCGGTCCTTCGGTCCGGGGAAAGGGGAACAACGGGTGGGGCCGGGGGTGCGACGGTGTGCCGCACCCCCGGGGGCCGCCGGCGCTCGGTCAGCGGCGGCGGCCGCGGCGGGCCTTGGGCGCCTTCAGTTCGCCGAAGCGCGGCAGGTCGCCGTCGAGCAGGCGCTGCCAGGCCCGTCGGTACAGCTCCGCGGCCGGCTCGGCCGGCAGCAGCACGCCGAGCGCGGTGGAGCCGCCGCCGAGCAGCGGGAGCTTCCAGGTCTCCAGCGGCAGGTGCGGGCTGCGCTGCTCCGTCCAGCCGCCGGGCAGGAAGAGCGTCCGGCCGGCGCGGGTGCGGGAGGCCTGCACGACCAGGTCGGTCGCGGCGAGCTCGGCCCGGGCCGCCTTCAGCCGGGCCGGCTTCCAGCCCGTCCAGCGGGCGGTGTTGCGGTCCGTCGGGTCGGGCATGGCCAGCAGCATCAGGTACAGCGCGGCGGCGTCCGCGCCGAGGCCGTGCCGGGCGGCGGCCTCCTCGACCAGGTCGGGCACCGAGCGGGACGGGTCCTGCGGCCACCAGGTGCC
>NZ_JBEYFP010001055.1:0-1863 GCF_040634455.1 Kitasatospora sp. NPDC007106 | reverse complement strand
GCCGTGGCCACCGACCAGCAACTGCTGCTGCACTCCATCGACGACTACCTCGGCCCCGGCGAGACCCGCTTCTTCTCCCGCGGCTACCAGCGGGCGGGGTACCGCGTCCACGGCCTGCACGCCACCCCGGCCGGCCCGGCCGGCTCCGCCTCGGCCACCTCGACCGCCTCCGCCGCCGAACCGGGTGTGCGCGGCACGCTCGACCTCCGCTACCCGGCGGACTGGTCCCGCAAGAAGGACGGCACCGACCTGCGTCCGCACCTCAGCACCGTCGACGCGCTGGTGCTGGGCGTCCAGCTCGCCGAGCTCCACCTGGCGCACGCCTACGGCCTCGGCGAGGCCGAGCGGCGCACCGTGCGCCTGGCCAAGGTGGTGCTGCGGGCCGGCACCGCCCCGCAGGAGGACCTCACCGGCGTGCCGCTCTCGGCCCGGCTGCGCAGCACCGAGCCGGCCGGCGCGCGGTACCGCTCCGTCCACGAGTGCGCCGTCGGCAACCTGCGGGTGCGCGTCGAGACCGAGCACCCGATCGTCGAACGGGCCGCCGAGGAGGCCCGCTTCGGCAGCCTCGACGCGGCGCTCGGCCGCGGCGAGTACCGCTTCTACGGCGCCGGCTTCAAGTACCGCCACCACGAGATCACCGACGTGGCGGTGGACAACCGCGAGCACGGCGCCACCGCCCTCGTCCGCTTCACCCGCAGAGCCGGCGCGCCCGCCCCGGTCGACGGCATCGCCGCCGGCGACCGTCCCACCGTCAGCCTGATCGACTGCTTCGTCGTCAACCTCCAGCTGGCGCAGGTGCTGATGTACGAGCTCGACGGGCTCAGCCGCGCCGACAGCAACACGCTCTGGATGATGCAGACGGTGCTGACCGCCCCCGAGGAGGAGCCCGCGGTCGAACTCGTCGAGGGCCGGCCGTTCACCACCCGGGCCGCCCTGACCGGCCGCCGGCTGCTGCCGCTGCGCGGCGGCACCTGGCGCAACGTCGAACTGAGCGGCGGCCTGGCCGGCATCGGCATGCGCTGCTCCTTCGCCCACGAGCTGCCCGCGCACATCGCCGCGACCGCCCGCTGACCCCCGGCACCCGCCGCATCCGACAAGGAGCCACCACCATGCGCATCTCCATCTCCGGCACCTACTCCGCGGGGAAGACCTCCACCGCGATCGCCCTCTCGCACCTCACCGGCATCCCCCGCTCGCCCGCCAGGACCATCCGCGAGATCATGCCGGACGCCGTCCCGGGCAAGGCGCTGACCGAGGTCACCCCGGCAGAGTACGTCCAGCTGGCCGTCCGCCGGCACGTCGGCCGGGCCGTCAACGAGGCGCTGCTCGGCGGCAGCTTCATAGCCGACGGCTCCTCGCTGCAGGAGTGGATATACGCCGCCGTCCGGGTCGAGTTCGGCATGGACCCGGGCGCGGCCGAGAACGGCCACCCGCCCCGGCAGGACGCCGAGATGGCCTTCTTCGAGCAGGTCACCGCCCAGCTCGGCCACTACTTCAAGCAGCACGTGAAGGAGTCGTTCGACGGCTTCGTGCACCTCACCAACGAGCTGAAGCTCTCCGCCGACGGCCACCGGCCGATGAACGAGCGCTTCCGCGCCACCTGCGACGCGATGCTCCTCGCCGCCCTCGACGAGCTGGAGGTCCCGTACTTCGTGGTCTCCGGCACCCCGCACGAGCGGCTGGAGAAGATCGTCGCCCACTTCGACCTGCCGACGGTCTGCACCGTGGACGAGGCCGTCGCCCGCGCCCAGGCCGAGTACGCCCGGATCGACTGGCGCCTGGAGCAGGAACGCTCCAAGGCCGCTGCCGCATAGGGCAAGCCGATAGGGGCGCGTGGGGGTACCTCCCGGCCGAAGGCTGGGG
>NZ_JBEYFP010001054.1:0-1863 GCF_040634455.1 Kitasatospora sp. NPDC007106 | reverse complement strand
CGTCCGGACGCCGGCCCCACTCGCTCCTTCCGGCCCCGGTCAGGGGCCGAAGACGCCGACCTCGTACAGCGAGTAGCCCCAGCCGGTGGCGCGCTTGACGCCGTGCACCCGCACGTAGCGGGCCGGGGCCGGGTCGAAGAAGGCCGTGTCGATGCCGCCGTTGCCCGCGGCGGTCGACCAGGCGGTGTGCCAGGTGCTCCCGTCCGCCGACAGCTCGATGCGGTACTCCCGGCCGTAGGCGCGCTCCCAGTCGAGGGTGACCCGGTTCACCGTCCGCAGCGAGCCGAGGTCCACCTGCAGCCACTGGTCGTCGCTCCAGCCGCTCGCCCAGCGGGTGCCCCGGTCGCCGTCCACCGCCCGGTCGGGCCGGTAGCTGGTGAACAGGGACCACTCGGACGAGCTGGCGGCGGCGGCCCGGCCCGCGGCGAGGTCGGTGCCCGGCCGGTGGCCCTCGGTGGCCTTCCAGGTGTCCAGGTAGGACTGGGCGCCGTGCATCAGGTCGTCCACCACGTCCTGGCCGCCGCTGAGCCGCATCTGCTCGATCCAGTCCGGCACGAGGCCGTCGTGCGCCATGCCGTCCTTGTTGTAGTCCCAGGTGCGGTCGCCGGTGACCTGCCGGTCGACCACCGATCCGCCGTCGGCGGTGCGGAACGGGTAGTGCACCGCATTGGGGGCGTCCTCACCGACCGGACCCGGCCAGCCGCCGACCCCGTTCAGGTCCGTGCCGTAGCCGTACCCGACGTGGTACCGGTCGCGCAGCGCCTCCGTGCGGTGCGCCTCGGCGACGAAGCCCTCCGCGGAGTGCGCGTACTGCGCGGCGAACCCGCCGAGCCGGTACAGCCGCTCCGTCCACTGCAGGTCCATCCAGCTGTGGCTGGAGATCACGCCCGGGTACGCCTGCGACTCCAGCAGCTCGAAGGCGCGGTCGGCCGCCTTCACGCTCATGTGGTCGACCTCCAGCATCATGTGACGCTGCATCATGCCCCGCACGGCGTACTCGCCAAGCCGGGTGAGGCCACGGGTGTTGCACTGGGCGTCGCCCGCGTACGTCGGGATCTGCACGCCCTTCGGCAGCAGCGACGCCGCCTGCGCGGTCGGCAGGCCGATCGGGTTGTCGTGCTGCGGTCCGGCGCACTTCTCGGTCTTCCAGAACGTGCCCGTCGACAGGAACTGCCCGGCGTTCACCGCGACGCCGATGGTGCCCTCGTCGAAGCGGACGCCGCACAGCGCGTTGTCGAACTTGTGGCACAGGAACATGCTGCGCACCCCGAGCTTGTACAGCTCGTCGAGGCCGCGGTCGATGTCGCCCTCGTTGCACTGGGCGATGTCCAGGATCTGCTTGCAGCCGAACGGCTCGGAGGTCTCCACCCCGAGGACGACCGCCAGCTTGCCCTGCTCGATCACCTGCCGCGCCTGCGCGCTGTCGGTGACGATCCGGAACCAGCCCTTGCCCGGCCCGCCGTACATCCGGTCGATGTACGCCTGCAGGTCGTAGCTCTTCTGCGCCTCCAGCCGGATCGCCGTCATCTCGTCACAACTGCGGTCCTTGAACGGGTAGATCGAGCAGAGCAGCCCGTTGGTGACGAGGTCGTTGACCAGGACGCGCTGGCCGCCGCGCCAGGCGCGCTCCACCCAGGCGTAGTAGTCCTGCTGGTGGCTCAGCGAGTCGTGAGCCGGCCAGTCCTTGAAGGTGGGCCAGCCCACCGGGTCGTGGTGGCCGTCGGCGCCGCCGGTGACGTTCTCGAACAGCGCGAGCGCGCCGTCGGGGTAGTGCTCCGGGCAGTCCTTGAGCGCGTCCGCCGAGGCCGTCGCCGGACACGCCGAGGGCCGCTACGGGATGCTGCCGCCGACCGTGACCGTGCT
>NZ_JBEYFP010001053.1:0-1864 GCF_040634455.1 Kitasatospora sp. NPDC007106 | reverse complement strand
CGGGAGGCGGCGGGCGACAGGAAGGCGTTGCCGCCGGCGGCCGCCCGGACGGCCTGGATGAGTTCGCCCGGGGCGGTGTCCTTCAGCAGGAACCCGGCGCCGCCGGAGGAGATCGCCCGCAGCACGTTCTCCCGCTCGCCGAAGGTGGTGAGCACGATCGCCCGCGCGCCGGGCGCGGCCCGCGGCAGCTCCGCCAGCGCGCTCAGCCCGTCCATCACCGGCATCTGGATGTCGAGCAGCACCACGTCCGCCGCGTGGGCGCGGGCGAGTTCCAGTGCCTCGCGGCCGTCGGCGGCCTCGGCCACCACGTCGATGTCGTCGGCGGAGGTGAGGATCATCCGGATGCCGGCCCGGATGAGCGGCTCGTCGTCGGCGACGAGGACCTTGATCACGTCTGGGGTCTCCCGGTGGGGGTCACGGTCGGTCACCTGGCAGCGTAGTGCTGCTTCTCGACGAGCCGGCCGTCGCGGAAGCAGAGCCTCAGCACGGTCTCCGTCTCCAGGGCGTCGGCGTCCTCGCCGGAGACGAACCAGGAGCAGGAGGCACCGGCCGGCACCGGCGGCCCCTGGTGCCGGTAGTCGTTGGTCAACTGCCGACTGCCGGAAGGCAGCTGACGGCGCACCTCCTGCTCGGAGCTGCCGACGGTCAGCGCGTCGAAGGTCTCCCGCTGGAGCGTGGCGTTGTCGAGCATGTGGAAGAAGGTGGCCACGGCCCAGACCAGCGCACCGACCGAGGCCAGCAGCACGAGTCCGGCGCCGACCGCGCAGCCCAGTGCCGGGCTGCGGCGCGGTGTCGGGTCGGGCGGCACCGGCAGGTCGAGGCCCAGGTCGTCCGGCAGCCCGGCGCCCGCGTCCGCGCCCTCGGGTCGCCCGGCGCCGTCGTACGGGAGCACGCCGGCCAGTCGGAACCCGCCGTCCGCCGCAGCTCCCGCGTGCACCATGCCGCCGAGCAGCCGGGCCCGCTCGTGCAGGCCGGTCAGTCCCTGGCCGCCGCGGACGGCCCCGTCGGCGCCGGCCGGCGGCGGACCGTTGTGCACCTCCACCACCAGGGCGTCCGGTTCGTAGCGCAGCGAGACGGTGATCACCGCCCCGGGCGCGTGCTTGTGGGCGTTGGTCAGCCCCTCCTGGACGATCCGGTACGCCGCGTGCCCCGAGGCGGCCGGCAGCGGCCGCGGCTCGCCGGCCCGTGTCAGCGCCACCGCGGCGCCCGCCGCCCGGGAGGCCTCGACCAGCCGCTCGACGGCCTCGACGCCGCCCGCCTCGGGCAGGGTGTCGTCCCGCAGCAGCCCGACCACCTCGCGCAGCTCGCGCATCGCACCGGTCGCCGCCTGGCGCAGTACGCCGACCGCCTCGCGCTGCGGCCCGGTCAGGCTGCGGTCCACCTCCAGCGCGCCGGTGTGCACGGCGATCAGCGCGAGCTGGTGGCCGAGGCTGTCGTGCATGTCCTGCGCGATCCGGTGGCGCTCGCGCAGCCGCGCCTGATGGGCGATCATCGCCCGCTCGCGCAGCAGCTGGGCGTTGCGTTCCTGCACCGCGGTGAGCAGCGCCCGGCGCTGGGCGCGGTAGCGGCCCACCACGGCGGGCAGCACGGCGAGCAGCAGGAAGCCGACCGAGGAGACGACCAGGTTGGCGCGGACGGGCAGGCCGTCGGTGTTGAGGCCCAGCGAGAAGGCGACGACGGCGTTGAAGGCGAGGCAGAAGACGGCGGTCAGCACCGGGGGACGGGCGATCCGGTACCCGGCGGACCAGCCGGCCAGCACCAGGAGGGGCAGGAAGCCGCCGTACCCGCCGGTGGCCGCGCCGGTGAGCACCAGCACCGTCCCGGGCAGGCCCCGGCGCAGCAGGCACAGCGCCGCCGCCGCGAG
>NZ_JBEYFP010001052.1:0-1867 GCF_040634455.1 Kitasatospora sp. NPDC007106 | reverse complement strand
CGGCGGCCCGGCCGGGCCGCCGCACCGCACCCCGGGGGTCAGGCGCGGACGATCGCCAGGACGGCGTCGCGGAGCTCGGCCATCCGGGCCGGGTCCTCGGCCTCGACGTTCAGCCGCAGCAGCGGCTCGGTGTTGGACGCCCGGAGGTTGAACCACCAGTCGGCGCCGGCCACCGTCAGGCCGTCCAGCTCGTCGACGGTCACGCCCTCCAGCGCGCCGTAGGTCGCGCGCACCTCGGCCGTCCGGCCGGCCTGGTCCGCCACGGTGGAGTTGATCTCGCCGGAGGCCGCGTAGCGGTCGTACCGGGCGCACAGCTGCGAGAGCGGCTGCTCCTGGCCGCCGAGCGCGGCCAGCACGTGCAGGGCGGCCAGCATGCCGGTGTCGGCGCGCCAGAAGTCGCGGAAGTAGTAGTGCGCGGAGTGCTCGCCGCCGAACACGGCGTCGGTGCGGGCCATCTCCTCCTTGATGAAGGAGTGGCCGACCCGGGTCCGGACGGGCACCGCGCCCAGGTCGGTGACGACCTGCGGCACCGTCCAGGAGGTGATCAGGTTGTGGATCACGGTCGGCTTCTCCTCGCCGGCCGCGCGGGCACGGGCGATCTCCCGCTCGGCGACCAGGGCGGTGATCGCCGAGGGCGAGACCGGCTCGCCGCGCTCGTCCACCACGAAGCAGCGGTCGGCGTCGCCGTCGAAGGCGAGGCCGAGGTCGGCGCCGACCTCGCGCACCTTGGCCTGCAGGTCGACCAGGTTCTTCGGGTCCAGCGGGTTGGCCTCGTGGTTCGGGAAGGTGCCGTCCAGCTCGAAGTACATCGGCACGACCTCGACGGGCAGCGCGGCGAGCACGGCCGGCACGGTGTGGCCGCCCATGCCGTTGCCGGCGTCGACGGCGACCTTGAGCGGCCGCATCCCGGACAGGTCGACCAGCGAGAGCAGGTGGGCCGCGTAGCCGTCCAGGGTCTCCCGGGAGGACAGCGTGCCCGGGGTGGTGCCCTCGGCGGCGGCGGGGACGGTGACGGTGCCGTCCTCGGCGAGCCAGGACTCCACCAGCTCGCGGATCTCGGTCAGACCGGTGTCCTGGCCGACCGGGGCGGCGCCGGCCTTGCACAGCTTGATGCCGTTGTACTGGGCCGGGTTGTGCGAGGCGGTGAACATGGCGCCGGGCAGGTCGAGGCTGCCGGAGGCGTAGTAGAGCTGGTCGGTGGAGCAGAGGCCGATCTCCACCACGTCCGCGCCGTACGCGGCGGCGCCCTCGGCGAAGGCCCGGGACAGCTCGGGGGAGGAGGGCCGCATGTCGTGCCCGACGACGACCGCGGAGGCGCCGAGCACCTGCACGAAGGCCGCGCCGAAGGCGCGGGCGTACGAGGCGTCCCACTGGTCGGGCACCACGCCCCGGACGTCGTACGCCTTCACCAGCTGACTGAGGTCCCGCATCGCGGCTCCCACCCTGTTCAGGTGCGGGACGGCCCGCACGGTCTCTTCGTCGACACCCGGTGCGGGGCTCCGGGTGCCGGCTGCCGCCGGTGCCCGGGGAGGGCGCCGGCCGGCCGGCGGGCCGGTCGCGAGCGGCCGGTTGCTTCACGATCGCCGGGTGTCACGTGGTGCTGAGACTACCTGCTGCCCGGAGGCCGCCCGTCCCGGCGGCCGGTCGGGTGGACACGACGCTGTACGATCCGCATTCCGGGCCGTGTGCTCGGGAGCCATCCGGGCCCTGTCGCGATGACATGCGCCGTCGACCCCTCCGGCTGCGGGCTCGCCGCACGTTCCCCGAAGTTTCGAAAGGCTGTGCCGTGACTGCCCCTGAGGAGACCACCTTCGCCGATCTCGGCAGGGTGCTGGTGATCATCCCGACCTACAACGAGGCCGAGAAC